>DAHUYV010000117.1 GCA_027306885.1 Candidatus Dormiibacterota bacterium | reverse complement strand
TCGCCTGGGCCGCTGACCGATCTCGGGAGCGTCGAGGCGGCGGTCCTGGTGACTGTCGGCCAGGACCCCGTCGAGATCTGCGATCTCGCGCACACGCTTGTGATTCAGCCAGGTGACGCTGAATCACTTGGGCTGCCATCCGAGCGTTTCATGACCAATCAAACGCGCCCTGCGGCCAGATTGATCGAGGCGCTGTTGGCTATGGACCCGGCACCAGTGACATCACCACGAAAGCCGGATATGCGGGTAGTCGGAACCTGCCGGCACTTCGCGGTCATCAGCTGTGCTCTGCTCCGTCATCGAGGGATCCCAGCGCGGGTCCGCTGCGGGTTCGCCACCTACTTCCAAACAGGACGGGGGCTTGACCACTGGATAACTGAGTACCGCGACGACGCAAGTGGTCGTTGGGTTCGCATCGACTCAGAGGTTCTTGGAGCCGAAATCCTGGACCACCCGGATGATCTCCGGCCGGGCGAGTTCCTCTCAGGCGGCGAGGCGTGGACGGCCTTCCGTGGCGGAGACCTCGACGCGTCAACGTTCGGTGTGTATGGAACGAATAACTGGGGTGCGGCTGAGATCCGAGGCAACACTGTCAAGGACCTCGCCGCTCTCAACAAAGTAGAGACACTTCCATGGGACGAGTGGGGTCGCATGACCGCCGCCTACAGTGGGGAGACCGGCCCGGACTACGACGAACTTCTCGACTCCGTCGCTGGAGTCTGCGCTAGTGATGACAGTTTCGCCGTGAGCGGACTTTACAAAAACCAGGATCTGCGAGTGCCCGACGATCTGATCCGCTAAACGCCGAAGAGGCGAAGTTCAGATCAGGAGAAGGTTTTGGATCCCAAGCCCTGGTCGGCGTAGGCGCGTACCAAAGAAGGGGGCTTCTCAGTTCTCAGGTCGGGGTTCGACCTCACGGACAAGGCGATAGCGGACCGCGAGGCTCCCACCATAACCCTCCAAGCGTGATCCTCGTTATGAGCTCGGGCAAGTTCACCGACCGATTGCCCGTCGCCAACATGGCCGACAGGGGGCGCTTGCCGTGAGAAATCTGCGGACCGGGAGCGGACGATACGCGGCGACACTCGTGCCCGCGGTCCTCCTTGTTTCCGTGTTTGCTGCCTGCGCTGGGACCGCCCCACCGCATCCCACCAGCCAGGGTGAGGCACAGGCAGTGCCTTGGGCAGCGCTGCCGATCCTCCCGGCCCCGGCCGTCACTCCTCTGCCCGTACCGCCCGGGACGGCGCCGTGCGCGGCGGGTCAAGTGGAAGGGCGCTACGCAGGCGTGAGCGGCCTGACCGGAGGCCAGATTGCCAGCAGCTTCATCTTCGCCAACAGTTCGACAGCACCTTGTCGGCTGAATGGCACTCCAGCCGTTAACCTCAGTACCTCCTCGGGGGCGGAGATCACGGTCAAGCCAGGCCCATACCCACTGGAGCCGCTACCTTCGCAACCAGTCCTGCTCCGGTCCGGGCTCACGGCCATCGTTCCGGGCGAACCGAAGCCGGGTCAGGCATTCCTGCAGCTGGTATGGCCAGATATCGACGAGGCAAATGGCGGGACGGCCTGCTCCCCAACGCCGCCGGTGGCCAGCACGATCATCTTCGTGCTACCCGCCGGGGCGGGTCAGATCTCTGTGGCCGTGCCAACCAAGGGGGTGCGTCCAGCCCCTTTCGCTCCATGTGGCGGAATAGTGGCAGCCAGCCCCTTCCAGGCGGTGACCCCCATCCCCAACGGGATCCCTCAAGTCTCGGCTCGGATCGAGGCTCCGGCGAGAATCGCCCCGGGCGCCGTCCTCCGGTATCGGGTGGTGCTGACTAACACCTCGAAGGTGGCAATTGACCTTCGGAGGACTTGCGCCGGCTACGTCGAGAGCCTTTCGGGTGGGACCGCCGGTCAGTTGAAGGTAGTGAACCAGTATGAGTTGAATTGCGCTGCAGCCGGCGTTCTGCGGCCACGGGCCAGCATCACCTTTGCCATGGTCGTCACGGTCCCCGAGACCGCACCCCGGCTACTGGCCTACCTGGACTGGACCTTGCAGACCGGGGGCGGGTTCGCACCGACCGATGCCACGGTGGTCGCCCGCGTCAAGATCACATAACCTGATTGGACTCCCGCGAGCAGCTGGGTGCCGCAGCTACGCCAGTCTGGCCACGCTCGCTGTCGACGCCGTTGACCCGCTTCGACCTGCGAGCTGAGCGACCACTCTCCTCCCGGTCCCAAACGGTTACCCGTGGACCAGGGGGTAATACACTTCGTCAGCCTCACGGACTCCATCAACACGAGCACCCCGGCAGGCCAATTCTCCTTGCATGTGATGGCGAGCCTCGCGGAGATGGAGCGAGAGCTTACAGTCGAGCGGACTCGGGCCGGGCTGGAGTCAGCGCGGTCGCGAGGACAAACGGGAGGTCGAAGACGCCGGATGAACGAGAGCAAGGCGGAGGCAGCGAAACAGCTCCTCGCCAACCGAACACCGCCTCGTGAGGTTGCATCGAACCTTGGCGTGTCAGTCGCGACCCTCTACCGCTGGCTACGAGCTAGGGATCACAGTGAGCCTTAGCGTTGGCTTGCCACAATGAATCAGCATTCCGAAGTCGGACCACTCGATAACGCGTGTCATGCGAATCTAGACCCTCATCCAAGGCAATATATTGTATGGGAAGATGAAAAGCGCGTCCGTCCGCTCCAGCAATCCCACCGAACCAATGGGTGATAACACGACCTCGATGCGAGCGTTCCACCTACTCAACGTCCTCGACACGCCGCTGATCACCGCACGCCTTCGTTTCTCTCCACTTCAAGCTGACGACGCTGAGGAGCTCGCCGAAGTCCTCGCTGACAGGGAGTTGTACGAATTTACGGGTGGGGAGCCAATGAGCCTCCCACTTCTCAGACAGCGATTTGAGATGCTTGAATGCCGGCATTCCCCAGACGGTCTAGAACTTTGGCTGAACTGGACGCTGCGGCTTCGCCCGGCTGACCTCGCCATCGGCTACATCCAGGCCACTGTAGTGCCGGGCTCGATGGCGACCATCGCCTACGTGATAGGCGTTCAGTGGCAGAGACGGGGGTTCGCTACTGAAGCGGTCCGCGAGATGGTCGAGTCGCTGCGTAGAGCCGGCGTGGAACGGATTAGAGCCACAATCCCCATTGGGCATCAGGCCTCCGGTAGGGTAGCTTCGGCGGCCGGATTCCGGAAGACGAACGATAAGATGCCAGATGGTGAAGTGGTTTGGGCGTTTGACACCTAGGAGCCCGTCCCGGTAACCGAGCCGGGCGTTTCGCGTACGCACGCTGTTGCCGTAGTCCGGCTCCAGGTGATCCAGGAACGTCGCCACGAGGGCCGCGCCCGGGTGGCGCATTCGTCCCGCTTGCCCGTCAAACCTTCCCGGCTCCTCCCGTCCTCAGAACGAGAGATCGCGTTGAGGCACCATGGAAACCGACCGGGCGGTATGTTAGACTAGAAAGGTGACTCTGAGCGGGACTCGACCCCGTCAAGCGAGAGCAGAGCGCACGCGCTCGTTGATCATCGAGACGGCAGCTCGAGCCTTCGCCGAACGCGGCTTCGAAGGCGTGTCGCTCAACGAGCTCGTGGCCGCAACGGGGATGAGCAAGGGAGCCTTCTACTTCCACTTCTCGACCAAGGAGGAAGTCGCCCTTGCTGCCTTCCGCTCGAAACAAATCGAGCTGATCAAGCGCCTGGCGGTGGGAGTAGATGCCAACGCCGACTTCGTCGACCAGCTCACGGCGATCCTTCGCCGTCGGGCCAAGTTGGTAAGTGACGACCCCTCGCTGCACTGCGTCATCCGGCTCGGTGGCGAGTTGAGTCCACGATCGAGCCCCGGCTCGGACTACGCCTCGTTCATGGCGACGGCCAGCGACACCCTCGCTGGTCTTATCCGCGGCGGTATCCGCTCCGGTGAGTTCCGCCGTCAGCTTGATGCGGAGGCCACTGCCAGAGCGATCTTCGCCTGGATCGTGGGCATGGACTCGCTCTCACTACTCGATTCCGCTGGAAAGGGTCTCGCGCAACGAACCGAGGAGGTTCTCGCTTTGCTCATTCCCGCGCTGACCGCCGGACCACTACGCAAAGAAAGGAGACGGCGATGAAATACACCCAAGAGACAGCAGGACACGAGAAACTGCCACCGCTCATCCCCAGGACGATGAACAGGCTCACTTCTCCGATGACCGCTCCAGCTTGGAACTTGCGGCTCCACAAGTGGATCTACAAGACGACGGACGGACGAATCGGTCCGGGGATGATCGGGGCGTGGACGCTACTGCTCCAGACCGCGGGACGCCGTACTGGACAGCGACGGACGAGCGCCCTGGTGTTCGCTCGTGACGGTGGGAGGCTCATCTTGGCCGCATCGAACGACGGCAAGGACCAAGCTCCTGCCTGGTTTCACAACCTCTGTGCCGAGCCGAAGGTCGAGGTGCAGATGGGACGAGAGCATTTCTCAGGCACCGCCTTCGTCATCAATGCCTCTGATTCCGAATATCCACGGCTTTGGGAGCTCATGAACCAAACCAACAACAGGCGCTACGACGCTTATCAGTCCAAGACATCTCGGCCGATCCCACTCGTCGCTATCGCTCGGACGAACTGATCGATACTCACGATGGTTTCGCTCGACGAGTTGTGGAGGACCACTTTGGATGAACACGTAGGAGAGTAGCAGCACCATCCAGGCAGAGCATGGGGTGGACGTTGGAGGCGCGATCTCCTGGTAGCAGTAGTTGGAGGAGGCGAGCGCGGGGGAGGGTTGGACAACTTGGGGTAGGTGGACAACCCCAGCCGGCCGCGCGCTGGGGAGAGGCGGGGCGGGTTGCCCAGGTGGGAGTGAGGAGGGCATTCTGGAGGCCGGGATGAAGGGAGAGCCCTCCCCCACACTCTGGGAAGAGACGGGGGCTCTCGGAAGAGGGCGCCGCACGACGTCGGTCAGGGCGGCGCGCCGGTACTGATGGTAACTGCCGGCGCAGCCGAGGTGGAGGTGGAACTCCGGCAAGGGCGGCTGGAGTGCCCGCTGTGCTCGGGGGAGCTGCGGCTGGGGGGCTGGCGGCCTCGGCGCTGGCTGCGGTATTGGGGATAACCGACCTCGGGCAGCGCCAGCCGTCCCGACTGCTGAGATCGGGGCGGGTGCACCAGTTACTGCACCAACCAGGACGGTCCGAAGTGACACTCAGCGGCACTCGCTGAACTCAGAATCTGGTGCCCCCGGAAGGACTCGAACCTCCGACACGCGGTTTAGGAAACCGCTGCTCTATCCCCTGAGCTACGAGGGCGGATGGCCCCGCCTGGCCTCCTGCCCTAGCTTACTGGCGGCGCAGATCGCCCGCGCCCAGCATTCCGGGCGCCGTCCGCCCCGCTCGAGATCGGCGGAGCCCCTGGTGCCATTCATATACTGAACCTGTGCTCCTGATCGCCAGCGCCAACGGGTCCGTGGGGATGGCCGCGGGCTGGACGATCCTCCGTGCCGGGGGCTCGGCGCTGGACGCGGTTGAGGCCGCGGCGAGGATGGTGGAGGCCAACCCCGACGACCATTCAGTCGGCTTCGGCGGGTATCCCAACCTCGAGGGTGAGGTCGAGCTGGATGCCTCGATCATGGATGGGGCGACGCGCCGGGCTGGTGCCGTGGGGGCGGTGTGCGGCTACCGACATCCGATCACCATCGCGCGGGGGGTGATGGAGCGCCTGCCCCACGTGATGGTGGTGGGCCGGGGAGCGGAGCGGCTGGCGTCCGAGCTGGGCATGGAGCGAGAGAACCTGCTGACCCCCGAGTCGGAGGCCAGCTGGCGTGAGGGCCGGGACGGTGAGCTGCCCTCCTCCGACTCGCGCCGGCGCCTCCTGGACCGGGTGTCCAGCCTCTTCACCGACCCTGAGCACGTCGCCGGAACGGTCAACTTCCTCGCCATCGACGGGGCGGGGCACCTGGCCTCGGCGGTCAGCACCAGTGGATGGGCCTGGAAGTACCCGGGCCGCCTTGGCGATTCGCCGGTGATCGGTGCCGGGAACTACTGCGACGACCGTTACGGCGCTGCCGCCTGCACCGGCTGGGGGGAGCTGGCCATTCGCGGTGCGACCGCGCACACGGTGGTCGGGGGACTGGCGGCTGGGCTTCCTCTAGAGCTCGCCGCCGAGCGGGCCATGAATGAGCTCAGGGGGCTCGACGTGCCTGGCGGGGAGCCGATCATGCAACTGGTGGCGCTGGACTCGGCCGGCCACCACCTGGGCCTCAGCAGCCAACCGGGCAACAGCTACGTGGCCTGGGAGGAAGGCCAGGACAACTACGCCACGCTCCCCCGTCGGCTGGTGCCCATCACCGGCCAGTAGGGGGCGCCCGTCGGCTCCGCCCCGGCCGCCGGGTATGATCGGCGGCCAGGGGGGCCAATCTCGAGGCGGCGGCCGGGCCCGCCCTCCCCCCCTCGGGTTTGCGTAGCTTGGGAGTCCACATGCAGCTGACGATCATCGGCGCCGGCGCCATCGGTGGGACCATCGGAGCTCACCTGATCCGGGCCGGGCATGATGTGCTCCTCTGCGACGCGGACGCCGAGCACGTGGCGGCCATCAACCGTGACGGTCTGACCATCGAGGGGCCGGTCGAGAACTTCACCGTCCGCACGCTGGCCGTGACCCCAGACGGCCTGCCCGAGCGCCTCGAGCACACCGCCGTCGCGGTGAAGACCCAGCACACCCCCCAGGCGGCGGAGCTCCTCCGGGGTCGGCTGGCCTCTGACGGCTACGTGGTCAGCTTCCAGAACGGCCTCAACGCCGATGTCCTGGCCGGAGCCGTGGGCCGAGAGCGGGTGATCCTCAGCTTTGTCAACTTCGGCGCTGACCTCATGGCCCCGGGGCGGATCATGCAGGGCAACATCGGCACCTTCAGAGTGGGGGAGCCGGCCGGCCCCATCACCGCCAGGGTGCGGGAGTTGGTAGGGGCGCTGCCCTACGCGCAGGCCACCGACAACATCCTCGGGTACCTCTGGGGCAAGGAGGCGTACGGGGCGATGCTCTTCGCCGGTGCCGTCTCCGACCTCTCGATCGCCGACTCCCTGGAGCAGGAGCGGTGGCACCCGCTGATGCTGGCTGTGGCTCGCGAGGTCCTGGCCCAGTCCCCGGTCCGGCCCGAGGGGTTCGACGGCTTCGACCCCGATGACCTGGAGGGCTCCCTGGAGCGGCTGGCGGACTTCAACCGCCGGAGTGCCAAGTCGCACAGCGGGATCTACCGCGACCTGATGGTGCGCAAGCGCCCCACCGAGGTGGGGGGACAGTTGGGGGAGCTCCGGGGCCCGCTCACCGAGCACACCGCGGCCATCATCCGATCCATCGAGCGCGGGGACCGCACCTGTGAGGTCGCCAACCTCGAGCTTCTGGCGGCGCTGGAGAGGGCCGAGAGGATGGGCCGGCGACTTGCGGCGGTTGTGAACTTGGTGCCGGCGCCCCCCCGGGCCGCGGCCGGTCCTCTTCTGGGGATGCCGGTGGCGGTAAAGGACCTCTTCGATGTCCGGGGGCTCCCACGAGGCAACGGCAACCCCCACGCCATGCGGTCGGCGCCGGCCATCGCCGACGCTGCCGCGGTGGCCAGCTTGCGGGCTGCGGCGGCTGACGTCTTCGCCACGACGGCGATGCTGGAGTACGCCGCCGGGGCGACCCATCCGGAGGTGCCGGAGACGCGCAATCCCCACGATCCGGCCCGTACCGCTGGTGGGTCCAGTGGGGGCTCCGCCGCCCTGGTGGCAGCCGGGGTGTGCGCGGCGGCTCTGGGGACCGACACCGGTGGCTCGGTCCGCATCCCCGCCGCCTACTGCGGCGTGGTCGGCTTCAAGCCCTCCCATCTGGCTATCGGGCAGGAGGGTGTCCAACCCCTGGCCCCATCACTTGACGATGTCGGGATCCTGGCGGCAGACGTGGCCACCGCCCAAAGGGTGTTCGCGGCGCTGGCGTTCGCCGAGCCGTCCGCCAAGCGGAAGCCGCTGCGTGTCGGGCAGATCGCTGGGCAGTTCGACTCCGCCGCGCTGGAGCCCGAGGTTCGCGGCTGCCTGGAGGAGGTGATCCTCAGGCTGCGGAGCTCGGGCTGGGCGACGGTCGAGCTGGATGGGCAGACCCTGGCGCAGCTCGATTCCCTCTTCGATCCCATTTTCATGTTCGAGGCGTGGCGGGTCCACGGCGATCGGGTTCAAGCCGATCCCGGGCACTTCGGACCCGAGACCCTGCGGCTGCTGGAGGCGGCAGCCCAGGTCACCGAGGACCGCTACCTGGAAGCGCGGCGGCGGCGGGAGGAGCTGCTTCCCGCGCTCAACGCACAGCTGGCGGCCTGCGACCTCCTAATCACCCCGGCGGTGCCGTTTGTGGCGCCGGCGACAACGCCTCCCGTGGACACTCCCGAGGGCGAGGCCGAGGCGATGTTCACCCGGGTCTTCAACGTGGTCGGGGCCCCGGCAGTCACCCTGCCTTGCGGCTGGACCGCGGCGGGTCTGCCGGTGGCGCTGCAGGTGGCCGGGGCGGTCGGAAGCGACTGGCAGCTCCTCAGTGACGCCGCGGCCGTGGAGTCGGCGGTCGCGTTCCCGCGCGCGCCGGGGCCGATCGAAAAGAACAGCTGAGGAGGGTCGGCGATGCGCGCTGCGATCTATCGAGGGGCCGGCCACGTCACGGTGGAGGAAGTTTCCGACCCTTTGATCACCGCGCCCACCGACGCGGTCGTGAGGGTGCTCCGGTCCTGCATCTGCGGCTCCGACCTCTGGGCCTACCGGGGCGTGATCCAACGGGCGGTACCCTCGCGGCTGGGGCATGAGTTCCTCGGAACGGTGGAGGCGGTCGGGTCGGAGGTGCGCACGCTGAAGCCGGGGGATCTCGTGGTGGCCCCGTTCCAGTGGAGCGACAACACCTGTCCCGCCTGTCGCGACGGCCTGCAGACCTCCTGCGTCAACGGCGGGACATTCGGCGCCCCCGGCACCGATGGGGGCCAGGGCGAGGCGGTGCGGGTGCCGCAGGCTGACGGGACCCTGGTCGCCGTTCCCGGGGGCGCTGAGTCGGTCAGTGAGGCTGCCCTCCGGGCGTTGCTGGCCACAACCGATGTGGCCGCCACCGGACTGCACGGCGCGGTGCTGGCCGAGGTGGGGGAGGGCGCCACGGTGGGGGTGATCGGAGACGGAGCGGTCGGCCTGTGCGCCGTGCTCGGGGCCCGAGCCATCCTCGGGGCTGAACGTGTCCTTCTGTTCAGCCGGAACCCGGAGCGCCAGGCTCTGGGGAGGCGGTTTGGGGCGACCGACGTGATCCCGGAGCGAGGCGAGGCCGCGATCGCCACGGCCCGGGACCTCACCGCCGGGCTCGGGCTCCGCCACATCGTGGAGGCTGTGGGCACCGAGGCCTCCTGGGAGATGGCTTTGGGAATGGCCCGGGACGGAGGCACCATCGGGGCGGTGGGCGTCCCCCACACCGCGCCCACCCTGCCCCTCTTCCCGCCCTTCGTCCACCACCTGCGCATCCACGTCGGGGTGGCCCCGGTGCGGCACTACCTCCCCCAACTGATAACCCGGGTGCTCGAGGGGACCTACGATGCCGGCCCGGTCTTCGACCTGGAGATGCCGCTCCAAGACGTGGCCCTCGGGTACGCCGCCATGTCGGAGCGCCGGGCGATCAAGGTGATGCTCTCATGACCGGGGCGAAGGACGAGTCGAGCGCACACCTGGGGAAGGCGGGTGCCTATCGCGGCTATCGCTCGTATCAGTACCTGGACGCGGGGCGCGACTACCGGGTCTTCGAGTTGGCGGCCGAACTGGACCGGGTACGCTCACGCGCGGTGGCCACCTCCGCGGAGGAGGAGGCCCGGGTCCAGCGGATCCTGGCCGAGGGGCCGGTGATCTCCCTCCACGATCACCCTTCGGTGATGCCGGCGGACATCGACCGGCTCCTGGAGTACCGTCGCCACGGCCGCGACTTCACCGGGTACCTGGGTCTCAGCCGGTCGGGGCTGGATGCCATCTTCGACAACCTGGCGGACGGGGAAGGCCTGATCACCTCCCTCTCCGGGTGGAAGTGGGATGACACCATCGTCGACCTCGGGATGCGGCTCTGCGATCTAGCTCACCAGGACTACGTCCGGGTGATTTACCGGTGGGAGGAGTTCGAGCAGGCCCGACGGGCGGGCCAGCTGGGCCTGGTCCTGGCGATCGAGTCCGCGGCTCCGATCGAGAACGAGCTGGACCGCCTCGACATCCTCTACGGGTTCGGCATCCGCTCGGTGGGAGTCACCTACAGCGAGGCGAACCAGCTGGGGAGCGGGCTCTCCGAGACCAGCGACGCCGGTCTCACCGCCTTCGGACGGCGGGCTGTGCGCCGGATGAACCAGCTCGGCATCCTGATCGACTGCTCCCACGCCGGGGACCGGACCACGCTGGAGACGATCGAGGCCAGCACCGCCCCGGTGTCGATCTCCCATGCCGGGGCGCGGGCCCTCTGGCCCACCTCCCGGATGAAGCCCGACGAGGTGATTCGGGCCTGCGCGGAGTCCGGAGGGGTGATCGGCATCGAGGCGGCGCCCCACACCACCCTGACCCCGGAGCACCGCCGCCACTCCGTGGACAGCTACATGGCGCACTTCGAGTACTGCGCCGAGCTGGTGGGGCTGGAGCACGTCGCCTTCGGCCCCGACACCCTCTTCGGCGACCACGTCGGACTCCACCGGGTGATGGCCGAGGCGCTCGGTCAGGAGCCGTCCGCCCCGCCGCTGCCGATCGAGCGCGTGGAGTGGGTGGACGGTCTGGAGAGCCCGGCCGAGACCTTCCCCAACATCGTTCGGTGGCTGGTCCGGCACGGCTACCGCGATGACCAGATCCAGCAGGTGGTGGGAGGCAACATCCTGCGCATGCTGGAGCGGGCCTGGAGTCCGGAGGTGGACAGGCGATGAGGGTCCGGGCCGAGTCCCTCGCAGCTGGGCTTCAATACAATCGGGTGGCCGCTGGGTATTCCAGCGAGATTGGCGCCAACGAGGGTGAGGAGCGGGGCCGCTGGTGAGGATTGCAGTGGTGACGGGGACGGCCCATGGGATCGGCGCCGCGATCGTGGCGGCGCTCGAGGCCGATGGGGCAGAGGTCCACGGTCTCGACAAGGACACCGTGGACATCACCGATTCCTCCCAGGTCGAAGCGTACTTCCGCTCCCTGCCGCCGGTGGACATCCTGGTCAACAACGCCGGCGGAGTCTGCGGTCAGTCGTTCACCCCGGTGGAGGAGGTGACCGACGAGGCCTGGCGGGCGGTGGTCGACGCCAACCTGACCGGCACCTTCAACTGCACCCGGGCGGTGGTCCCCGGCATGAAGCGGCAGCGCTGGGGGCGAATCGTGAACATCTCCTCGGGGGCCGGCCGAACCGTCAGCCTCACCGGCATCCAGGCCTACGCGTCGGCGAAGGCGGGCCAGATCGGGTTCACCCGGCAGATGGCCCACGAGCTGGGACGCTTCGGGATCACCGTGAACTGCATCGCGCCCGGGTTCATCCTCTCCACCCCCACCACCCAGCGGCAGTGGGACGGGTACGGCCCCAGTGGGCAGGAACGGGTGCTGTCCGGGATCTCCGTCGGCCGCCTGGGCACCCCGGAGGACATCGCTCACGGGGTGCGCTTCTTCGTCGCCGAGGCGTCCTCCTGGATCACCGGCCAGACCATCTCCATCGACGGCGGCAGTGCTCTTCTTTAGCGGCGACGTCCAGGCCCACCTGGACGAGCTCGCACCCTACGTGGCCATCCCCAGCGTCAGCCGCGACGCCGATCCGGGGACCATGCGCAGGGCCGCCGAATGGGTGGCGGGGCAGCTGGCCCGGGCCGCCGGGCGTGTGGAGGAGACCGGGGGCCACCCGGTGGTCCGTGGCGAGTGGCTGGGAGCCCCGGGGGCGCCCACGGTCCTGGTGTACGGCCACTACGACGTGCAGCCCACTGGAAGCCTTGACGAGTGGTCCTCGCCGCCCTTCCAGCTGACCCGGGACGGCGAGGTGGTGCGGGCCCGAGGGGTGTCGGACGACAAGGGGCCGGTCTACATGGCGCTGAAAGTGGTTCAGGCCTTTCTGGCACAGGAGGGAGGGTTGCCGGTCAATCTGCGCTTCCTCATCGAGGGGGAGGAGGAGATCGGCAGCCCCAACCTGCCGTCCTTCGTCACGGCCCACGCGGCGGATCTTGCCGCCGACCTCGTGGTCTCCGCCGACGGAGCGATGTGGCGGCCCTCCGAGCCCTCTCTGTCGCTGGGGTCCAAGGGGCTGGTGAGCCTCTCGATTGAGGTCTCCGGAGCCCGGGACGACCTCCACTCCGGGCGCTACGGCGGCACGGTGGCCAACCCGGCGGCGGCCCTCGCCACCATCCTCGCCGGGCTCCACCGCCCTGACGGCTCGGTCCAGGTGGAGGGCTTCTACGACGGGATCCCGCCGCTCAGCCCCGAGCGGCGGGCGGAGATCGCCGCCGTCCCCTTCAGCGAGGAGGAGTACGCCAGAGAGCTCGGAGTCCCCGAGGTGTACGGAGAGGCCGGCTACACCACCTTGGAGCGACTGTGGGAGCGGCCCACCCTGGAGGTCAACGGGGTGGGGGCGGGGGGCAAGTACACGGTGATCCCGCACCGCGCCGAAGCCCACATCTCGTGCCGGCTGGTGCCCGGCCAGGACCCCAGTCGGGTCTTGGGCCAGGTCTCGGAGCGGGTCCGAGAGCTTCTGCCCCGCGGGCTGGTGGTCTCGGTCCACCCTGACCCCGGTGCCGTCCCCGCGTACACCATCCCCCCCGACCACCCGGCGGTAGGGGCTGCGCGGCGAGCGCTGGAGGCCGTGTACCCGGGGGAGGAGATCCTCCTCGCCAAGATTGGGGGCAGCGTTCCGGCCACCAGCCTCTTCGAGCAGGTGCTGGGCGCCAAGACGATCTTCTTCTCGTTCTCCACCGCCGATGAACGGCTGCATGCGCCCAACGAGTTCCTCCGAGTCCGGCGCCTGGGGGAGGGGATGAGGGCGTGGGAGGCGCTGCTCCGCGAGCTCGGCGCCGCCCTGTCGGTGTCGCGATGACGGCGGTCGGAGGCGGCGTTGGCGCCTGAGGGCGAGGGGCCACGGAGGGCCGGGCCAAGGGGATCTAGAGGGGGAAGTTGATGGCGGATGAGCTCCTTTCGCGACTCGGCGACGAATTCTTCGAGTGCATGCATTCGATCGATCCCCTGACCGCCACCCAGCTGGGGATCACGGGATACGACCATCTCCTGCCTGACCTCAGCCGCGCAGCTGCCGAGCGAGGCGCGGCCCGGGTGGCCCGCCTCGAGGAGGAGGTGGCGGCCATGGATGCCGGTGGCCTCGATGCAGCCGATGCCGTCAACCACGCGGTCCTGGGCCACCTGGCCTGGGGCCTGCGGACCAACCTGGAGGACGCGATCTGGGCGCGGGACGCCTCGGCCGCCGCCTACGCCAGCCCACAGGCGATGGCCTTCCAGTCGATCCCGGTGGCTCCGCTGGACTCGCCCCCCTCCGTGCAGGGCTACCTGCAGCGGCTTCAGGCCCTCCCCGGCTTCTTCGACGCCATCCTCCAGCGCTACCGGGAGAGCTCGGCCGAGGGGGCGCGCTCCACCGCCGTCGGCCTGCGCCAGGCCATAGAGCAGCTGGAGGGCCACCTGAGCCGTCCGGTCGCCGGTGACGCCCTGCTGGCCCCACTGAGCAGGACCACCGCCGCCAGCAGCGCCGATCGAAGCCGCGGTGAGGAGCTGGTTCGCGGTTCGGTGCGGCCGGCGATGGCCCACCTCCTTCAAGGCATGCGCGATGAACTGTTGCCCGGAGCGCGTCCCGACACCGAGGTCGGGATGGGCTCCCTGGCAGGAGGTGAGCAGGCCTACCGGCGGGCGGTGCGGCGTCACACCACGACCGAGCTCAGCCCCGAGGAGATCCACCAGGTGGGGCTGGAGGTGCTGGCGCAGCTGGAGGAGGAGTGGGAGGAGATCGGGGCGCGGGTCTTTGGAGGCCGGATCCCGGCCCGGGAGCTGCGCACCCGGCTGCGCGATGACCCCAGCCTGCGCTTCCAGAGCGAGGCTGAGATCGTCGCCGTGGTGAAGGGCGCACTGGAGCGTGCCGAGGCCGCCCGCGACGGCTGGTTCCCCCACTTCGACATCGCCGACTGCGTGATCGAGGAGATCGATCCTGTCGAGGCCGGCAACGCGGCGCTGGCCTACTACCGGGGACCCTCGGAGGGGGGCAGCCGTCCCGGGGCCCACTGCGTGCTCACCGCCGACCCCGGCTCACGATTCGTCTACGAATACGAGGCGCTCGCCTTTCACGAGAGCACCCCGGGCCACCACCTCCAGATCGCCTCGGCGCAGACCCTCTCTCACCTGCCCCGCTACCGCCGGTACCTCGACGCCGAGGTCTGTTCGTACGTCGAGGGGTGGGGGTTGTACTGCGAGCGGCTGGCGGACGAGATGGGTCTGTACACCTCCGACCTGCAGCGCCTCGGGATGCTCTCCTTCGACGCCCTGCGGGCCAGCCGGCTGGTGGTGGACACCGGGATGCATCACCTCGGCTGGTCGCGGCAGCAGGCGGTGGACTTCATGTGGGAGAACACCGCCACCACTCGGGCCAACGTCAGGAACGAGATCGATCGCTACATCGCCTGGCCGGGCCAGGCACTGGCCTACATGATCGGACGGCGGGAGATCCGCCGACTCCGCACGGCAGCGGAGCGGCAGATGGGCCCCCGCTTCGACGTCCGCGGCTTCCATGGCGCCGTCCTCAGCGAGGGAGCGGTGCCGCTTCCCGTCCTAGGGCAGCTGGTGGAGCGGTGGCAGCGGGGGACCGAAGCGGGGTGAGGGGGCGCATCCCGTCCGCCGCCCCGGCCCAGCCCCGGATCAAAAGTGGCTTGGGGCCAGCCCGCCTCGGGCAGAGAGGAGGAAGGTCGTGTCCAGAGTAGCCATCGCCGAGCTGGCAGCGCAGCCCAACCAGGTGAGTCGGGGCTGGATCCGGATCCCCGGAGTGGACCCCGCCTGGGAGGTGCCGGCGGTGGTGGTGCGTGGCGTCGAGGACGGCCCGACCCTCGCCGTCACCAGCGGGATGCACGCCGCCGAGTACGTGCCCATCGAGGCGGTCACCCGGCTCACCAGATGGGTGGACCCGGCCCGTCTGCGGGGGACCCTGCTGGCGGTGCTCCTCGTCAACTCGCCCGGCTTCTACGAGCGCTCGATCTACGTCAACCCCCGCGACGGGCGCAACCTGAACCGCTCCTTCCCCGGCGACGCCGCCGGCGACCCCGCTGAGCGGGTGGCCGACTTCCTGCTCCGGGAGCTGATCGACGGCGCCGACGCCTATGTGGACGCTCACTGCGGTGACCTGATCGAGGCTCTCAGCCCATTCACACTCTGGACCAAGGCTGGGGACCCTGCGGTGGCAGCCCGTTCGCGGGCGCTCTCCGAGGCCTACGGCTTCGAGCACAGCCTCGGCGTGGACCCCGACTCGGTGCCCGGAGCGGCATACGCCTCCGCCGCCCTGCGCGGGGTGCCGGCGATCATCGCGGAGATCGGGCAGCAGGGAATCTGCGACGAACCCTCGGTCGGTCGCCACCTGCGCGGCCTGCAGAACGTGATGGCTCACCTCGGGATGGTCGACCCGCTGGGTCCGCCGGCCCCCGCTCCAAAGGCGATGGACCGGATGGTCTGGATGCGCACCGAGGTGTCGGCCACCTATCACCCGACGGTCGCGGTCGGGGAGACCGTGACCGAGGGCCAGGCGGTTGGCGAGCTGCGCGACATCTTCGGGGAGCCGCTGCTGGCCCTCCAGGCCGCCGCGAGCGGGGTGGTGGTGTTCCTGGTGACATCCCTGGCCGTGAAGGCGGGTGACCCTCTGTTGGGGATCGGGGTGATGGCCGAGGGCTGAGACCCGATCCCCAGCCTCAGACCACCTCCGCTCCCGCCTCGCGCAGCTCGGCGAGAGTTCTGGCGCCCTCGCCGGGCTGCAGGTCGACCGCGGCGGTGGCGGCGCTGACCACAACCGTCTTTAACCCGAGCGCCAGGGCGTCAATTGCGGTCGCCCGGACGCAGACGTCGAGGGCCAGCCCGACGATCACCACCCGGGTGACCCCGGCCCGCTCCAGGAGCTCTCGGAGGCCGGTGGGCTCGACTTCGCCCGAGCCCAGGTCACGCGCCCCGAACCCGGAGTACCCGTCTCGCTCGCCCTCTCCCTTGCGGACCACGGACTCGGCCGGGGGCAGGCTGGGGTGGAGCTCGGCCCCCCAGCTTCCGGCGACGCAGTGAGCCGGCCAGCGACCCCCGAACTCCTCAAAGTGGGGGGTGACCGCCGGATGCCAGTCCTGGGTGCACACGACCAGCGATCCGTCCGCGGCGGCGCTCCGCATCAGGCCGGCCACCGCGGCTGCGACCCGGTCGCCCCCGGACACGAAGAGGGAGCCCGCCGGGTCGGCGAAGTCGTTCTGAACGTCGACCACCACCAGCGCGGTCCCAGCGCCGAACCGGAGGTCCGCATCCGAAATACCCACCACCTCTGGCACCTCTTGCTGGCTGCCGCTCACCGCCGCCCGCTCGTGGGATCGCGCCGGTCCCCCCTCGGGTCGACGCCCCGCGGCTGGCCGCCTCCTATCTTCCCTATATTGCTGCCGTGGACCCTCAGTCGGCGCCAAGCCAAGACCAGCGCCACCTGGGTGCCATGCACGCCCCCCCGCCGCGGCTGTCAGCGGCCGCGGCCGAGGAGCTGGCCCTGGAGCTGTACGGCGTGGCTGGCCACGCCTATCCCCTGCCCGGAGAGCGGGACCAGAACTTCCGGCTTGAGGTGGTCGGCGCGCCGACCCTGCTTCTCAAGGTCAGCAATCCCGGGGAGGACCCGGCGGTGGTGGCGATGCAGGTGCGAGCGATGGCCCACGTGGCGGCGGCCGACCCCGCGCTCCCGATCAGCCGGGTGGTGCCGAGCCGGTCCGGCGAGCTGGTCGCCAATCCGCAGGGCGGGGGCCGGTTGGTCCGGCTGCACACCTTCCTGCCCGGGCACCACCTTCGCCCCGCCGACCTGGACCCCTCCGGGCTCTTCCGGCTCGGCGCCACCTCCGCCCGGCTGGGCCGAGCCCTGCGCGGCTTCTTCGATCCGGCGGCGGACCAGCAGATTCTCTGGAATCCGGGGCGGCTGGAGGGCGTGCGCTCCCTGCTGGGCTGGGTCTCGGAACCGGCCCGGGGCCCGGTGGAGGCGGCGCTGGGGCGCAGCCAGCCCCGCCTCCGGGACGCCCTGAGGGGCCTCCGCTCCCAGGTGATCCACAACGACCTCTCCTTCAGCAACCTCACCTTCGACTCCCGCGGGATCATCCAGGGGATCCTGGACTTCGGCGACCTCTGCCACACCGCCCTGGTCTCGGACCTGGCGGTCACTTGCGAGTCGATCCTGGAGCTGCCCCACGGATTCGACGCCCTGGCCACGGTGGCGGGGGGCTTCCTCTCAGTCACCGAGCTGGAAGAGGAGGAGCTGGAGATCCTCCCGGACCTCCTCCAGGCCCGGTGGGCGACCCTCATCGCGGTGTCGTCGTGGCGGGCCCGGGCGTTCCCGGAGACCGCCGCCTATGTCGGGGGCTGGCAGCAGGGACCGCTGCGGATGCTGGCGCAGGTGGAGCAGATCGGTGAGCCCCGATGGCGGCGCCTGGTGGTCAACGCCGCCCACGGTGCCGCCGCACCGGCCTTGAGGGGGCTGCCCCTCGGGTCCACCGAGGAGCTGGAGGCGGCTCGCCAGGAGCTCTTGGGCAGCGCCCTGTCGCCCCTCTCATACCGTCGGCCGCTGCACCTGGTCCGCGGGCGGGGGGCACTCCTCTACGACCGGGAGGGAGGGGAGTATCTGGATGCGTACAACAACGTCCCGGTGGTGGGCCACGGCAACCGCGAGGTCGCTCACGCGGTGGGCGCTCAGAGCTCCATCCTCAACACCAACACTCGGTACCTCTACCGGCCGGTCCTGGAACTGGCGGAGCGGCTGCGGGCGACCCTGCCGCAGGGGTTGGACACGGTGATGTTCGTCAACTCGGGCAGTGAGGCGAACGACCTGGCCTGGCGCCTGGCCCGCGCCTTCACCGCGGCCGACGGGGCGGTCGTGACCCGCCACGCCTATCACGGGATGACCGCCGCAGTGGCGGACTTCTCCCCCGGGGAGTGGCACATCGCCATCGCTCCCCCCCACGTGGTCATGATCGACCCGCCCGACGGGTACCGGGGGCCGCACCGCCGCGACCAGCCCGGCTGGGCCCAGCAGTACCTGGCGGAGGTCGACGCGGCGGTGGAAGAGCTGGCGACCCGAGGCCGGCGGCCCTGCGCCCTCCTGGTCGATCCCGGGTTCACCAGCGATGGTGTCCATCATCCCCCGCCCGGATACCTCTCGCAGCTGTACTCCCGCTGGCAGCGGGCCGGCGGGCTGGTGATCGCCGACGAGGTGCAGACCGGCTTCGGCCGGCTCGGTACCCACCTCTGGGGATTCGCTCGCCACGGTGCCCTGCCCGACATCGTGACCTTGGGCAAGCCGATGGGCAATGGGTATCCGATCGGCGCCGTGATCACCCGGGCCGAGGTCGTCGATGCGCTGGCAGCCAAGACCGAATGGTTCAGCACCTTCGGGGGCAACCCGGTCGCCTGCCAGGCGGGGCTGGCGGTCCTGAACCAGGTGGACGAGGATGGGTTCCGGGCGCGGGTGACGGAGAACGGAGAGCGCCTCGGCCGCGCCCTCTGGGCGCTGGCCTCTGGCCACGAGCCGGTCGGGGACGTCCGCTCCCTCGGCCTGCTGGCCGGCGTCGAGCTGGTGTCCGAGCGTGAGCAGAGGCATCCGGATCCCGGCCTGGCGGCCGAGGTCGTGGAGGAGATGCGCTCCCTCGGGGTGCTGGCGGGGCGGGCCGGGGCCGGCGGCAATGTGATCAAGATCCGTCCCCCGCTGGTAGTCACGGCGGACCAGGTGGACCGGGTAGCCGCAACCTTGGACCGGGCTCTGACGACCGTTGAGGAGAGGGCCCGGGGACGGGCCCGGGACCTCTGACCGCCGGCGGCCGGAGGTCGGGCGGCCCGGAGGGGCACAGACCGTCGGGCCCGGCGCCGGAGGACCCC
>DAHUYV010000112.1 GCA_027306885.1 Candidatus Dormiibacterota bacterium | reverse complement strand
GAGTCGGCCCTGGCCGCCTCTCTCTTGGGCGGAGATCCCCCGGCCCTCTCCCGCCTTCGGGAGCTGGCGCTCGCCGCCTACCGGGAGATCCCCTGGCCCTCCTCCACAAGGGATGAGGCCTGGCGCCGCACCCTTCAGATCGACAAGCTGGACCCGGCCTCGTTCTCGCCGAGCTTCGCTGCCCCCTGGCTGCCGGAGATGGCCGGACCCGGACCTAAGTCGTCAGCGAACCTGTACACGGGAGCGCCCGGCGCCGGGGTGCCGTCGAGCCAGGCCCGCGGTCTCGCTGAGGCCCTCGACAGCGATCCTGATCGCTGGGTGCCGCAGCTCGGCTCGGTCGCCCCCCCGGGGCTGCGCAAGCTGGTCGCCCTCAACACCGCGAGGTTCGTGGACGGAGCCGTGGTCCACGTGGGCCGGGGGGAGCAGCTCGAGCTGCCGATCCGGCTGGTGCACGGGGTCGGCGACGGCGAGGTCAGCTTCCCTCGGACGCTGATCGTCCTCGAGGAGGGCGCCTCGGCCACCGTGCTCGAGGAGTGGCTGTCCCCGCCCGACGCCAGGGGCCTCTTGGTCCCGGTCGCCGAGGTGATCGTCGGTCGCGACGCCCGCCTCACCCATCTCATCTCGCAGCGGCTGGGGGTGAGGAGCGTCTTGCAGTCCACCCTCCGCGCCCGCCAGCTCGAGGGCTCCTCGTATGACCTGAGCTTCGTCCTCCTCGGCGGCTCCTGGTCGAAGAGCTACCTGGAGGTGGAGATGGCCGGCGAGGGCTCGGGCTTCCGCTCGGCCGGGCTCTGCATCGGCCGGGGTTCCCAGCACTTCGACATCCAGACGCTCCAGGACCACATGGCGAGGGGGGCGGTCTCCGACCTCCTCTACCGGGCGGCGGTGGCGGAGCGCTCGCGCTCGGTCTTCGCCGGGCTGATCCGGGTGGAGGAGGGGGCGCAGAAGACCAACGCCTACGTCCAGAACCGCAACCTCCTGCTCAGCCCGACGGCGAAGGCGGACAGCAACCCCACCCTGGAGATCCTCGCCAACGACGTCCGCTGCACCCACGGCACCGCCGCCGGGCGCATCGACGAGGAGCAGCTCTTCTACTGCCAGTCGCGGGGCGTCACCCGGGAGGAGGCGCGGCGGCTGGTCGTCGAGGGGTTCTTCGCCGATGTCGTGGACCACTTCCCGGACGGTGAGCTGCGGGAGGGGGCGCGGGGCTGGGTGCTCACCGCCCTGGACGAGCTCTCGCGCTCCGGAGCGCTCTCAGCCAGCCCCGGCTGATGGGGCAATGGGTCCGCATCTGCGAGGCGGAGGCGATCCCCGAGGGACACGCCGCGCGGGTGGAGATCGGTGACCTCCCCATCGCCCTCTTCAACGTGGGCGGCGAGTTCCACTGCCTGGACGACACCTGCAGCCACGCCCTGGCCTCCCTCTCCGAGGGGGAGCTGCACCCCAGCTCGTGCTCAGTGGAGTGCCCGCTGCACGGAAGCCAGTTCGACCTCCGCTCCGGGGAGCCGATCTCGCTGCCGGCCGTGGAGGCGGTGGGGGTGCACAAGGTGGAGGTGAGGGAGGGGGAGATCTGGGTGGAGCTCGAGGGGTGAAGGTGGCGCCGGCGCTGGACGTGGAGCGGATCCGGGCCGACTTCCCGATCCTCCATGAGCGGGTCAACGGCCACCCCCTCGTC
>DAHUYV010000090.1 GCA_027306885.1 Candidatus Dormiibacterota bacterium | reverse complement strand
GTGCCCCAGCCGGGGCAGGTGCATCGCCACCCAACCGGCCACCCATCCGACCACCAGCCCCAGTCCCAGCCCCGCCAGAACGTCGAGCGGCCAGTGGATGCCGGTGAGGACCCGGGCCCACCCCACCCCGGCGATGATGAGGAGCGAGGTCCACCCCAGCACCCGGTGTCGGGTGGCGAGAAGCGCTGCGACCACCGCCCCGCCGAAGGCCAGGTGGTCGCTGGGAAAGGAGTTCCCGTGGGCGGCCGCCGCCAGCAGGGGCACGTGGTACGTGGACAGGTAGGGGCGAGGCTCGTACCAGACCAGCCCCAGCAGGTGGTTGAGAAGCAGGGCCACCACCGAGGCGGCGGCCGCCGCCAGGGCGTCGATCCGAGCCCGCTCCGGCGGGCTCCCGAAGAACAGCAGCGCCACCATGACGAAGGCAAGGGAGAAGATCCCCCACTCGGCCAGGGCGCTGGCGGCCGAGTTCCAGAGTCCCCCATGCGGGCCCTGCCGGGCCAGAACTTGGTATCCGGCGTAGTTCCAGCGCAGGATGGCGGGTGCGATGGGAGTGGCAGAGAGGATCTGGGGCATGGTTCACCACCTGTACGGGTACGGCGGCGCCACTTTACCGGGCCGAGGGACCCCGCCCGTACCGCGAAGTCGGCGCAGCGCTGGCTCCCGGGTTGCGGGCCGGCGGGGCGCGCAGGAGTTCCGGCCGATGCCCGCACCTCGACCCTGCGGCTCGACCGGCTCCGGGTCTCGCCGCGAGAACCAGCCCGGCGGGCTGGGAGCGCCGGAGCGAGGTCTGCGCCGATCCAGGAGCGGCCGGTCCGCGCGGTGTCGAGTTGGGCAGGCCATGGGCCCGGCCGTGCGCTCGTCTCGAGCTGGTGCCCACCGACCTGATGATGTTCCGATCGGCTGAGTAAGGGAGTGCAACCAGACTCGAGGCCCCCGCCCGGGCCCAGCCTCGCAGACCGCCCTCCAACCCTGTCCCCATCGACCGGTGACCGGAGGGGACGGAGTCTGCCTCAGGCCGACTGGGTCCGGGCGGGGGCCACCCTACTGGTCGTGGTCATCCACTGTGTCCCCTGGCCGTCGTACGCGACTCCAGCGGCCCGGGCGGTGTACTCCGACCTTGGCCTGCTGGCGCGGGTGTCCGTCCCCCTGTTCGTCATCATCAGCGGCCTCCTGCTGGCGCACCAGTACCCGCGGGTTCAGTACCCGCTCCAGTTCTGGCGGCGTCGGCTCCGCCGGACGCTCCTGCCGTGGTTGCTCTGGGCGGCGCTCTTCTTCGCTCTGACCGTGACCGTCGGCGGCATGTCCCCGGCCCCGGCACAGAGCTGGGGCTGGTGGACGGGAGGTGCTGGGCACCTGTTCTTCCTCATCCTCATGCCCCAGCTGTACTTGCTCTACGTGATCTGGCCGAAGGGTAGGAGGGGCTCGACGGTGGCGATGCTGGCCGCCCTCGCCCTGCAGGTCACGCTGCAGCTGGCGCGAGTGTGGCTGCCGATCCACGGTGGCTGGGGGAAGATCCTCCTTCTTGAGTACGGATTCGAGGAGGCCCCCTTTTGGATCGGGTACTTCGCCATCGGGGTGTTCCTCGGGCTGCACGCGGACCGCCTGCCCCGCTTGGGTCGGTCCTCCTGGATGGCCGGGCCCCTCACCATCGGCGCGGCTGTCCTGCTCCTCGCCGGGCTGCCCGGACGGATCGCCACCAACTGGGGACCCTGGGTGGGTGGGACTGGAGCCTTCCTGCGCCCCTCCCTTGTCCTTCTCACCGGGCTCATTCTCTACGACATCTGGGCGGCGGCGCCAGCGCTGAGCCGTCTGGGCGGACCCACCGCGCGGAGAGCGGTGCATAGCCTCAGTCGGAACTCCCTGGGTGTCTACATCGTCCACCCGATCTGGCTGCTCGCAGCCGGGCCCCTCTTAGAAGTCGCGCCGCGCCCGCTCTCGCTCCAGGAGGCGCTGCCCTGGTCGCTGTTGCCGGTCGCGCTCTTGACGGCCAGCGCGACCGCGTTCGGCTGGGGAGCTGCGAGCGCCCTCAGCCGCTCCCGGTTCACGGCCTGGTCGGTGGGCAGGGCCCCACGATCAGCCGACCTGGGCCCCAGCGACCCGTCGGAGTATCGACCTCCAGGGCACAACTAGCGATCTGGAGTGAGGTTCCGACTCCGCCGGCCGCCCGTGCCGCCGAGCCACGGGGCCGGGTGACGCAAACGACCTGCGGCCACTCCCGAAGGGCCGCCGGGTGAGGCTCGGCCCGTTGCATCTGCCCATCACCAACCTGGGTACGCTGGCGTACAGACACGCCGGGCCCCCGGCCCCAACCTGAAGGCGGAGTGTCTCCCGACCGAGCGGGCGGAAACGGACCTGGACCCTCGGCCTCGAGCCCAACGCCTGGAGGTGTTGCCATGGTGCCAGTGACGAAGCATTCGCGGACTAAGCCGGGGCGGCGCAATCGCAGTTGGCTCGTGAAGCTGGGCCTGGCCAGCGCCGGTGGCTGGATGATTGCTGGCGGCTTCGCCATCGTCGCAGCGTCAGGGCAGGCCGCATTGGGGCTGGGAACCGCGGCTCCCTTCGCGGTGCTGGCCGGGACCACCGTGACCAACACCGGCCCATCGACGGTCGCTGGCGACGTGGGCGTCTACCCCGGCACCGCGATCACCGGCTTCCCCCCCGGGGTGGTGAGCAATGGGGTCCTGCACGCCGGCGACGCGGTCGCCCAGCAGGCTGAGGCCGACCTCACGACCGCGTACCTCGATGCCGCGGCACGCGGCCCGGTGACCACGGTGAGCAGCGACCTCGGGGGACAGACCCTGACCCCGGGCGTGTACCGAGCGGCCAGCGGCATGGGGCTCACCGGCGCGGTCACCCTCAATGCCCAGGGCGATCCCAATGCGGTCTTCATCTTCCAAACGGGATCGGGGCTGACGACCGCGTCGAGCAGCTCGGTCAACTTGAGCGGCGGAGCCCAGGCCTGCAACGTCTTCTGGCAGGTGGGGAGTTCGGCGACGCTGGGGACCGGTTCGAGTTTCGCCGGAACCCTCCTGGCACTTACCTCGGCCACGGTGCAGACGGGAGCCACGGTCGCCGGGAGGGTCCTGGCCCGCAACGGCCAGGTCAGCCTCGACGACAACACCTTCACCCAACCCGCCTGCACCATTGCGTCGACCAGCCCCTCCCCCGCCGCGACTCCCAGCACCCCGGACACCGGCGCCGCAGCCGGGGCGAACCTTGGGGGGGGCGTCTGGCTCCTGATCGCGGGAATAGCGCTGGTGGGCGCCGCCCTGGTTGGCGCCGCCACCCGGCACCGGAACCAGGTAGCTGACGGCCCAGCTGGAAGCCGGCCCCGAAGCGGCCGGGCGTAGGCATGACGGGCCAGGACCTGAGCCGCGAACTGGGCTCAAGAGCAAGCGGAGTCGAGAGCTGCCCACCAGCGCTCCGGAGCGAGTGCTCAACCCGTCCATCGTTCCGTCCAGAGCGGCCCGACCGCCGGCAGCACGGCTCGCGACCATACCGCCCGTCTTGGCGACTAAGCTGGGATGAGCTGGGTGGGAGGGGCCTGGGAAGGCCGTGACTTGAGGTGACGGGGATGGCTGAGAGACGGGAAGAGGCGACCTGGAACATTGCCGCATGGCACGGCAAGACCCTGGTCGATCGCGACGGTGAAAGGATCGGCAAGCTGGAGGACGTGTATGTCGACGTGGAGACTGATGAGCCTCAATTCGGCACCGTCAAGGAGGGCTTCATAGGCCGACACCTCACCTTCGTGCCCCTCGCCGGCATCAAAGTTGGGCCCGACGACCTGCAGGTGACGGTGACCCGAGAGCAGGTCCGATCCGCCCCGGACCTCGAGCTGCACGGCGAGGAGCTGTCGCAGGAGGATGAGTCCGCCCTATACCACCATTACCAGCAGAACTACACGCCCATCGACACCCAGAGCGGACGCCGGCTGGCCCGCCGCTGACGGCGACCCCGCGGGGCGCGCCCGGCCGCGCGGTGTCGCCGATTCGGTAGAATCCGGGCTGCCAGCTGAGGGCAGCGCGCCTCCGCACGGGCGGGCCAGCAACAGCCGAAGTGGAGCAGGAAGCGTGCGACCTGGCGACGACGGCCTGATTGGGACTGAGAACCGGCTGCTGGCGGCCCTGCCCGCCGCCGACCGGGACCAGCTACTGCCCCGACTGACCGAGGTCTTCCTCAAGGTCAAGACGGTGCTCTTCGAGCCGGGCCAGGCGGTGGACGCCGTGTACTTCCCGCTCGACGGGGTGGTCTCCTTGGTGACTCCGCTGGAGGACGGGGCCATCGTGGAGGTCGCCACCGTGGGCAATGAGGGCCTGGTCGGCGTGCCGCCGGTGCTCGGGGGCAGGCTGGCGGTGCGGGCCATCTCCCAGGTCGCCGGTCGTTGCCTGACCATTGAGACGAGCGCGTTCGTCTACGAACTCAGCAAGAGAGGGGCCCTCGCCCGGTTGGTGGACAGGTACGTCCAAGCCCTGTTCGGGCAGATCTCCCAGGCCGCCGCCTGCAACCGACTCCACTCCAACGAGGAGAGGCTCAGCCGCTGGCTGCTCATGAGCCACGATCGCATCGGCGTCGACCAGTTCTTCATCACCCAGGAGTTTCTCGCTCAGATGCTGGGCTCCCGGAGGGCAACGGTGACCCTCTCCGCCAGCATCCTGCAGAGGGCTGGCTTCATCAAGTATCAGCGGGGTCACATCGAGGTTGTGGACCGAACCGGGCTGGAGGGCGCGGCCTGCGAGTGCTACCAGGTGATCCGGACCGAGCTGGAGCGAGTGCTGGTTACCCCGCCCAGCTGAGGCTCAGCCCCAGCTGAGCCAGCCTCCACGAATCACCGACCCGCGGGAAGCCATATGGCCCGCAGTGCGACCTCGGCGGGCGGCGGCGCTCCGGGGGCGGGCCACCCCCGGAGCGCCGGAAATCACCAGGGCCTGCGGCGCAGCCAGCTGCGCCGCCCGGGCCGGAACATAAGGCCAAGGATCCACAGGACGAGGGCGATGGCCGCCACGATCCAGAGCACGTGGGCCGTGAGTCCCAGCCCGAACAGCAGCACGACGCCCAGCAACAGCAGGAGCATCAAGAGCATTCTTCCTCCCTCCAAGTGATTTGATCATGCGTGGTGGGCACGCGGAGCGGTGCTGATCCCGACCAGTCGCACCACCACCCAGGCGGCGAGCCCGTAGACCACGATCGCCACCACGTTCGGCCAGTACGCCACATGGGCTCCGGACGTGACGGTGGTCGCCAGGACTCCGTGGAACGGGGCGGCCAGGGCCGCGGCGATGTCGGCGATAAAGGAAACGAAGCCGACTGCGCCCGCGGCGATCAACTTGAACACGAAATCCAGTGCCAGGATGGCAGCCACCACGCCCGCCGCCAGCCACACCAGCTGAGACAGGCGGGACCCCGCGGTGGCCACTGTGCCGGCGGTCCGATAGGTAGTCTCCTGGCGCTCGCCGGGGGACTCGGAGACACGGGTCACGGTCTCTTCCTTGGTCGGGTCCTGGGGATCTTTCATGACATCTCCTGCTCGGCTTGAAGGGGCAGAGATCGGGCCGTGATTCCCAGCTCCCCGGCCCCCGGCTGCCCAGCGGCCAGCGACGACCTCAGGGACCGGCCGGCCGGCACAGCTCTCGATCGCCGGGGTCGGCGCGTCGACGAAGGCGACCCGGCCCCCCCTTGGGGCCCGAACGCCGCGCCCACGATGGCCCAGTCCACCTGGGACGACTGACGGCGCTGCAGCGGGTCGGGATAGCCCTCGGGGAGGTGGCGGCCCGAACCCCGGCGGCCGCGGCGACCGCCGGGGGGGGAGGACCGATCAGACCAAATCGCCTCCAGCAGCGACGGCGTTGCCAAAATCGACGGAGGGGTGACTTGGGCGGGCTGACCTGCCGCCCGGGCCAGATCACTCATCGCCCGCCGCATGACCACCAACCGCGCCGGGGTGAGCTGATTCAGCAGACGGCTGAGCACTCCGAGTTGAACCCGACGATCCTCGGCGGCGATGCGCGCCCCCTCGGCGGTGGCCGCGAGCCAAGCCGGACCGCCGTCCCCGGTTTCCGCGGCCACGATAACGGCTCCGTCGTCGACCAGGTGACCGACCAGCGCCAGAGCGAAAGCGGTGCTGACCCCGAGCGCCCGGGCCAGGGTGCCTGCCGTGTGTCGTCCGCTCCCAAGGCAGTCGAGAGCGTTGAGCTGATGCCGACTGAGCCCACCCCCGTTGGGCGGCGTCATCGCCGTACCCCGAGCGCCGGCCTGGCGGATCAGGTCGATCCACAGGCCCAGCATCAGGCTGGTAGCTCCATCAGCCGGCGCCCACCCAGCCAGCATCTCGCCCGCGAGGACAGCCCTGGGCTGCCGCCAACCCGTGAGAGGGAGGAATCGCTGCGGTGTCAGGTCGCGTCGGCCCAGGTGACCGGCGCCCTCCAAGATGGGGGCACTCAGGTTCGCACCCGCGCCCGCTAATTGGTCCGGCCGCCCTAACACCAGGTTGCCCGGGTTGGCACAAGCACAAGCCCCACCATGACGGGTCCGGCCCTCGGTGTCGGTCCGCTGGCGTACACAGCCGCGGGAGACTCAGCCGGCCGGCCACCCCCGATGGCGGCGCGTGGGGATCGTGCCCCTCCGGCGCGGCTCGCCAGGATGAGCGGGACGACCACCGCTCCGCGGGGGCGTGGAGGGCAAGTTCCGCTCCCGAGAGACGGCGGCGAGGATCATGGGGCTGCGACCCGCTCGGGCCGGGCCCTCGCCTCGGACGCAGCCAACCGGCAGCAGCCCCCCGACTCCACCGCCCGGGGCGCCGGCCGGGCCCTCGAGGAAGCTGGCGATTCGCCCCCCGGCGATTCCCAGGGCGGCCGCCGGCCGTTTCGAGGAGAGCGCCTCAGGGTCAACCCGCCGCCTGCCGCCGCGCCTAGCGAACCAGCCGGCGGCGGGACGTGTAGCCCTGGTCGCGCGGGTGCCACCAGTCCACCCGCGGCTCGCCAAGGCGCCAGCACAGAAACACCGGAACTCCCTCGACCTCGGAGGGGAAGTCGATCAACCCACTTCCCGGATCCCGCAGGACCAGGCCCTTCTCGGCCAGCTCCTGGAGCCGGCGCCGGGCCCGCTCCCCGGCCGCCAGGGCCTTCGATGCCCACTCTCCTCCCCCGTTGTGGCCGGCGAGTGGCTGCAGCCGCTCGATCGCCGCCTGGTCGGTCGCCATGCCCAGGTCCTCCTGGAGGCCGAGCAGCAGGGCGGACAGCACCGGCAGAAGGGAGTCCGCTTGCTCGGGTGTGAAGGAGGCTCGCGGCTGATCCAAAGGCTCACCGGACCTGGGGCAGGACCTGCTCAGCCAGCAGCTCCAGATGGTCCGTGTCCCCGAGGTCGAGCAGCTGGAGGTACACCCTCTGGCAGCCCAGCGCAGCCACCTCCTCAAGCCGGCTCAGGATTCGCTCTGGGGTCCCAGCCAGCCCGACCTCGGAGAGCGTCTCCGGGTCGCGATCGATGTTGGCGCATCGTCGCGCAACCTCTCGCTCGTCCCTGCCGCAGGCGACGGTGAGCGCCAGCGACCAGCGCATCGACCCCGGGTCCCTACCGATGGCGGCGCAGGCCCTTCGGACTCGATCGAACTGGATCCCCGCAGCCGCCAGCGGCACGAAGGCGCAGTTGAACTCGGCGGCGTGGCGCGCCGCCAGGCGCGGGGTGGTCCTCTCTCCCATGCCCCCGATCAAGATCGGTGGTCCCCCGGCCTGGGCGGGCCGCGGCAGCGAGGGACACTCTCTCAGCCGGTAGTGACGGCCCTGGTGGGAGAAGGAACCCCCGGCCTTGGTCGACCAGATCCCCCGCACGATCTCCAGCTGCTCGGCGAAGCGCTCCATCCGCTCCCCCACCTCGGGAAAGGGGATGCCATAGGCGTCGTGCTCAGCCTGGTACCAGCCCGCCCCGAACCCGAAGTCCACGCGCCCGCCGCTGACCTGATCCACCTGGGCGACCGCCACCGCCAGCGGGCCAGGAAGGCGGAAGGTCGCCGAGGTCATGAGGGTCCCGATCCGGATGCTGCGAGTCGCCACGGCGACGTCGGCGAGGCTGGCCCACGACTCGGTGGGTCCCGGCGGTCGGGGTGGCGTGCCGATCGCCATCAGGTGGTCGGAGCGGAAGAACCCGGCGAATCCGAGCTTCTCGGCGGCGACGGCGACCTTCCGGAGCTGCTCCTGGCTGGCCCCCTGCTGCGGCTCGGTGAAGATGTGCAACTCCACGGCCGACATTCTGGCAGCCCGGAGGGGCTCAGTCGTAGTCGCCGCGCAGCCACTCCGCCATCAGTCCGGAGGTCAGCTCCCAGGCCGCCTCTCCCCGCCGGATCAGGTCGGAGCGCTCCAGGACCGTGCCGGCCTTGGCCACCGCGGTTGGCGAGAGCGCGATGCGCTGAAGCGCCTCCACCCCCCGCAGGCTGACGAGCGGCCGCTCCGCCAGGAGCTTCAGAAGTCGCTGCTGGGAGCTGGCGAGCCCGTCCCACACCGCCTGGTACTCCTGGCGCTGGTCAGCGATCGCCGACCTCAGAGCCGCCGCCAGGGCTGCCTCGGTGATCTCCTCTCCCGGTTGCTCGAAGGCCCAGAAGGCCAGGAGCTGGACGTCGTTCGGCACGCCGAGGGCGAGCTGGTAGATCCTCTCCGCCACCTGCGGGGAGAGTCGCTTCCCTCCGGCCTCAGCCCGAGACCGGAGGAACCGGGAGAAGTCGGCGGCGGGGATGCGGCCCAGGTACAGCTTCGCTCCCACGTTGTAGAGCGGACCGTGATTGGGGTCCTGGACCATCTGCTCCATGAGGTGGCGGCGGCTGCCGGAGAAGATGAGGCTGAGACGGGGGGCGTCGTCCACCGCCGCCTTCATCACGTCGGCGATCCCCGGGTCGATCTCATAGGCGCGCTGGAACTCGTCCAGCACCAGCGAGACCGGATGGGAGTCGGAGGCGAGGCGCCCCAGCGCCACCAGGACGTCCAGGATCACTCCCCGCCAGTCCACCGGGCGGAGCGAGGGGGCGAAGGAGACCCCGGAGACCGACCCGGTGCGAGCGTCGGTCTGGATCTCCACCCCGATCCTCACCCTGCCGAGGTGCTCGGCCAGCTGGGCGGTCCGGCCTCGAAGCCACCCCCACGGGCCCCGCACCGCTCCCAGCAGGATCGCCCCCGCCACCTCCTCCGGCGTGGAGCACTTGATCAGGTTGACCCGGCCGGTGCGCCCACCGGCGCGCCGGGTGCGCTCCATCGCCGCCAGCAGCAGCGAGCTCTTCCCGTAGCGCCGGGGCGCAATCAGGATCAGGTTCTGACCACTGCCCATCACCGCCGCCAGCCGCGTCAGCTCCTGCTTGCGATCTGCAAAGTGGTCACCGGCCACCGGCGAGCCGAATCGGTACGGGTTGGCGAAGCGACGCGGTTCCATGCGCCGATGGTACGCCCTGACTCGCCCCTGTCACCCAGCGGTGTGTCTCCCGCACTAGTCTCACCTGTGGGAGTGTCCCCTTGTGGTGCGCCACCCCCGCACCGTGGGGCAGCTGGGCCGGCGAGGGTCCGCCGCTCCCTGGCCCACAATGGGCGCCCATCGACCCTCGCCACCCCCTCCCCCTGGCCGGCACGGTCGACTCCCGGGACCCGCGGCGCTCACCCCGGGGAAACGCCTGGAGCAACTCCAATAGCTCCACTCTCCGGCCCTGAGGGTGGTGGTGCCTTAAGGTCTTCCCAATGGGCAACCAGACGATCCGCCTGGGCCGGATCCTCGGCCTGGAGATCAGCTTCAACTGGAGCCTGCTGCTCTTCTTCGGCCTGATCGCGTGGACCATGGCCAGCGACGTGCTGCCGGCGGGCGCCCCTGGACAGTCCACGGTGGCCTACTGGGCAGCGGGTTTCATCGGAGCCCTGGTCTTCTACGCCTGCCTCCTGGCTCACGAGATCTCCCACGCCCTGGTGGCTCGGGCCAAGGGGGTGAAGGTCGCCGGAATCACCCTCTGGCTGTTCGGCGGGGTCACCCGCCTGGAGGGTGAGCCCAAGGGGGCCTCCGACCAGGCGCTGATCACCGTGGTCGGCCCCCTCACCTCCCTGGCGCTGGCCGGCCTGGCGTACCTGTTGGACATCGCCCTCTCCGCCCTCCCCGTGCCCCTGCTGGTCACGACGCTGGTGGGGTGGCTGGCGCTGCTCAACCTGGTCCTTGGGGTGTTCAACCTGGTGCCGGCCCTCCCCCTGGACGGGGGCCGCCTGCTGGGGGCGTTGATCTGGTGGCGGACCGGCTCGCAGGACCGGGGGATCAGGAACGCGGTCACGGTGGGCAAGGTGTTCTCCTTCCTGCTGATCGGCCTTGGGGTGCTGGAGGTGGTGGCGGGCGGGTTCATCAGCGGGATCTGGCTGGCGTTCATCGGCTGGTTCCTGCTCTCTGCCGGCTCCGTGGAGGGCCGCCAGGTGGGGGTGCGGGCCCGCCTCCGGCGGATCCCCGCCTCGGCGGCGATGGCCGCCCCGGTGGTCACCATCCCCGACTGGCTCACGGTCGGCCAGCTGCTGGAGTCGGGGCCGCGCCGGTCGTCGCTGTACGCCCTCCACGACCCCGCGGGGCAGCCCTCGGGGTTCGTGGCGTTCGGGCGGGTGCTGGAGGCAGGGACCGCCGGCGGCCGCGACCGCCGGCTCCGGGAGCTGGCGACGCCGATCTCCGCCTTCGTGCAGGTGAGCCCCACCGACGATCTGGAGGCGGTCCTGGTCAGGCTCGGGCCCCGGCTGGAAGAGGGAGCGCTGGTGATGGAGCATGGGGAGGTGGTGGGCACCATCTCGAGTTCCGACATCGCCCGCATGGCCGCCGAGCTCCAACTCTTCGAAGGGGGCGACCGAAGGCGCCCCTAGCCGGGCCGCCTCGCTCTGAGCAGGGACCGCCAGGGTGTCGCCCTCGCCCAGCGGTCCAGGTCGGGGTCGCCGACCGACCTCCGAGCCATGATCTGGCTGCGGGCCGCCCGGGCCCCGGCGAGCCCCCGGGCCGCGTCCAGGGCGCCGAGGACCGCGAGCGGATGGCGCCGCAGGGCGAGGCCCAGGCGGAGACCGAGGAACGACCCGACCTGCAGGACCCGGGGCCAAGACCACCAACTCCGGGGCGCGTTGCGGACCAGGACCAGGGCCCGGTTTGCCAGCACATGCCGTTCGATGGCGGCGGTGCGATGCAGCCCGCTGCCGCCCCGGCGATGGGCGGCGGTGGCGGCCGGCTCATACCAGGCCCGCCAGCCTCGCCAGCGCGCCCTGAAGTCCAGGTCCACGTCCTCCAGGAAGGCGAAGAACGACTCACAGAAGATCTCGCCGGAGAGGGCCACATCCTCCAGCATGGCGCGCCGATACAGGACCGCCGCGGCCGAGACCCCGAAGACCTCCTCGGCGGTGGGGTAACGCTGATCGTCCGGCTCGCCGGACCCCCGGTTGGAGACCCAGCCGCTGCGGTGCAGGAGGTGGCCGGTGGTGTCCACGAGCCCCTCCCGCCGCAGCCTCCCTCCGACCGAACCGATCTCCGGGTCCCGCTCCATCCGGGCGCATGCCGCCGCGAGGAAGCCAGGGTCCAGTACCAGGTCCTGGTTGCAGAGCAGGACCTGGGGCTGGGCGGTGGCCCGGATGCCCTGGTTGGCGGCCACGGCGAAGCCCAGGTTGCGCGGGTTGCGCAGCAGCCGCAGGTCGGGTTGCTCGCCCAGCCACTCCGCGCTCCCGTCGACCGACCCGTTGTCGACCACCACCACCTCCGCCGGGGCGAGGGACTGGTTGCGGAGCGACGCCACCGCCGACTTCAGCTCCTCCCCCCCGTTCCAGCTGATCACCACCGCGGACACCTGACCCACGGCGCTCACGGGCTCACCCGGGGACGGCGGCGCAGGGCGTTCAGCAGCAGCAGCGCCGCCAGGCGCCCGCAGATCCCGAGCGCCACCAGCGGCGCCAGCCAGGCGGCGCCGCCGCGCAGGTAGTGGAGGCGGTAGAAGCGCCACATCGAGCGGTGGAAATGCACCAGCATGGGCAGCGCCACCTGCTCCGAGCTGCGCCCCTTGCGGTGCCGCACCACCGCCGTCGGCTGGTACCAGACCACCGCGCCCCGCGCCTGCAGCTGCCAGCAGAGCTCCAGGTCCTCCCCGTACATGAAGTAGCCCTCGTCGAAGCCCCCCACCTCGTCGAAGAGCCGGCGCCGCACCAAAAGGCAGGCGCCGGTGCCGCTGTCCACGACCATGGGCCGGTCCGGCGGCAGGTGGGTAAGGTTGTAGGCCCCGAACCGGGGACTGCCGGGGCGCAGCCGGCTGAGGCCGCCAAGCCGCCAGAGCGCCACCTGCGGGGTTGGGAAGCTGCGCCGGCAGGCCGGGTCGAGACGGCCGTCGGGACGCAGCACCCGGGGCGAGACCGCGCCTCGGCCCGGGTCGGCCGCCAGGGCCTCCAGCATCGCGCTCAGCGCTCCCGGCTCCAGCTCGGCGTCAGGGTTGAGGACCAGCAGCGCCTCTCCGCCGGTGCCCCGGGCGCCCAGGTTGGTGGCCGCGCCAAAGCCGAGGTTCCGCCCCGGCTCCAGCAGCCGGACTCGGGGGAAGCGCCGCCGCAGCAGGTCGGGGGTGCCGTCGCGGGAGGCGTTGTCCACCACCGTGATCTGGGCGTCGCCCACCCCCTCCTCCCGGCACGAGACCACCGCTGTCTCGACCTCCGTCCTGGAGTTGTAGGTGCAGATCACCACCCGGACCCCATCGGCGGTCATCTCCGCCACCGGATCAGGGGTCGGCCAGGAGCCGGGTGACCGCAGGCTCCGAGCCGAGGTAGCGCCGCAGGGCGTCCTCCCAGTCCGGAAGTGGTGGCTCACCCAGGTGCCGCCAGTTGTCGGCCCGGAGGACCGAGAAGCTGGGCCGCGGAGCCGGCGCCCCCCAATCCCTCGTGCTCACCGGGATCACCGCCGTCGTCAGCCCCACCTGGTCCAGCACCGAGCGGGCGAAGCCGAACCAGCTGGTCTGGCCGCCGCCGCTCAGGTGGTAGGTGCCAAAGGCCTCGGTCTTAAGCAGCCGTTCCAGCGCGTCCGCGAGGTCCATCGTCCAGGTCGGGGCGCCCACCTGGTCATCCACCACCCGCAGCACCCCCCCACGGCGAGCCGCCCGCAGGATCGTGAGCGGGAAGTTGGGGCCGCGGTTCCCGTACAGCCAGGAGGTGCGCACCAGGAAGAGGGGCGCCCCCGACTCCAGGCAGGCCAGCTCGCCCGCCCTCTTGGTGGAGGCGTAGACCCCCAGGGGGTGGGGCGGGTCCGACTCCGCCCAAGCGCGCCCCGCCTCGGAAGGCGCCCCGCCGAAGACGAAGTCGGTGCTGAGGTGGCAGAGCGGGACTCCAGCGAGGGCGCAGGCGTTGGCCACCAGCTGGGCACCCAGCCGATTGACCCGGTCGGCCCGCTCCGGCTCGGCCTCCGCCCGGTCGACGTTGGTGTAGGCGGCGCAGTTCACCACCCGGCGGACCCCCTCAGCGGCCAGCAGCCTGGCGACGGCTCCCTCCGCGCAGATGTCCAGCCGGTCATGGGCCGGAGCCACCACCTGGTGGCCGCGGCGCTCCAGCAGGGGCCCGAGGTCCCGGCCCAGCTGTCCCCCTCCGCCCAGAAGCAGGATCCTCAACGCCGGTCAGGAGCCGGTGCCGGCCCCCTCCAGGGGGCGGTAGTTGCGCCGGTAGAACTCCAGGAACTCCCCCGACTTGATGGGCTCCCACCAGTCGCGGCGCCGCTGGTACCAGTCCACGGTCCGGCCCATCCCCCTCTCGAAGTCGAGAAGCGGAAGCCACCCCAGCGCCCTCGCCTGGGCGCTGTCCAGCGCGTAGCGGCGGTCGTGCCCGGGGCGGTCGGCCACGTGCTGGATCAGCTCCTCGCCCCGCCCCACCAGCTGGAGCACCGAGCGCGCCACCGTCATCCCGTCCAGCGGAGGGTCACCCTGGCCGAGGTTGTAGGCGGAGCCGGCGGTGCCCCGAGCGAGCACCAGGGCGATCCCCAGGGCGTGGTCGTCCACGTACAGGTAGTCGCGCACCGCCCCGCCGTCGCCGTACACCGGCAGCGGCCCTCCGTCGAGCGCCTGGGTGATGAAGAGGGGGACGATCTTCTCCGGGTACTGGAAGGGGCCGTAGGTGTTGGAGCCGCGGGTGACCAATACCGGCAGCCCGTAGGTGGCGTGGTAGGCGAAGCACTGCAGCTCGGCCCCCGCCTTGCTGGCGGAGTACGGGGATCGGGGCCGGGCCGGATCCGACTCCACCGACAGGTGGGGCGCCTCGACGTCGCCGTACACCTCGTCGGTGGAGACCTGGAGGAAGCGCTGGTGGTGGTGCCGGCGGGCGGCCTCCAGCAGCGAGTAGGTGCCGTAGACATCGGTCCTGATGAAGGCGTCGGGATCGAGGATGGAACGGTCCACGTGGCTCTCGGCGGCGAAGTTGACGATGCAGTCGCACTCCCGGGCCAGCTTGTCGGCCAGCTCCAGGTCGCAGATGTCCCCCTTGACGAAGCGGAAGGAGGGATGCGCCTCCACCTCCTCCAGGTTGCGGAGGTTCCCGGCGTAGGTGAGCTTGTCCAGGACGGTGATCTGGGGCGCCCCCTCCGCGGCGAGCAGGAGGCGGACGAAGGCTGAGCCGATGAATCCGGCCCCACCCGCCACCAGCAGCCGCCGGGGCAGCTCCCCGACGACATCGCTCAGGTCGGCGGTGAGAGCCTCCACCTCAGATGTTCTCCACCTTCCAGTCGAAGCCGATCCGGGGGTCGTCGTAGGGGATCCGGCCCTCGTCCGGCGACTCCGGGTCGTAGGGCTCGGTGACGTAGTAGCACAGGATCAGGTCGCGGAGGGACAGGAGCTGGTACCCGTGGGCCACCAGCGGAGGGATGGCGACCACTTTGGGGGCACGCTCCCCGGCCATCAGCACCTGGATCCGGCCCCGGGTCGATGAGTCCGGCCGCAGGTCCACCAGGACGATCCGGGCGTCACCGCCGACCATGTCCCAGTAGTCCCACTGGCGGCGGTGCCAGTGGAAGGCCTTGATCAGCTCGGGGGGGTTTCCGCCCCGCGCGAACGCCAGCGAGCGGGACATCTGGGCGAACGGATGGGGCGGCAGGAAGGGGCGGCCCTGGTCGTCCCGGTCGCCCCGCTTCAGCTGTTCCACGAAGAAGCCGCGCTGGTCGGAGTGGAGCTGGAGCGATTTGACCATGACGCCGTCGATGGCGCCCATCCGCTGCGCGGCGGGGACGGCCGCCATCTCCGCCAGCACCGCCTCCAGCTCGGGGGTGAGCCGCTGCCAGGCCATCCGCTCCTCCTAAGCCAGGCTGACCCGGGAGTGGTCGCCCAGCATCATCTTGTGGGCCCGCGGCAGGGTGTTGCTGCGCTCGATCACGACGTCCCGCCCGATGAGGGAGTCCTCGATCTTGCTGACCCCGCGGATCACGGTGTTCTCCAGGACGATGGCGTGCTCGATCTCGCTGCCCTCGACGGTCACGTGGTGGTAGAGGGCGGTGAAGGGGCCGAGGAAGGAGTCGACGACGCGGGTGTGGGCGCCGACGATCACCGGACCCCGGATGGTGCTGCCGACCACCTCCGACCCCTCCTCAAGGATCACCTTCCCCAGGAGCCGCGAGTCCTCGGAGACCCGGCCCTCCCGCCGCTCCGGCAGGAGGTCCAGGACCACCCGGTTGCACTCCAGCAGGTCGTCCATCTTGCCGGTGTCGATCCAGCGGCCCTCGACCTCGTGCGCCTCGACCCGTCGCCCCTGGTCGATCTGCCACTGAATGGCATCGGTGATCTCCAGCTCGCCGCGAGCCGAGGGGGAGATCGCGTCCACCGCCTCGAAGATGCTGGGCCGGAAGCAGTACACCCCGACCAGGACCAGGTCCGAGCGGGGCCGCGCCGGCTTCTCCTCCAGCCGCACCACCCGGCCCAAATGCAGCTCGGCGACCCCGAACCGCCCGGGATCCGGCATCCGCTTCAAGAGGATCATCGCCTCGGGGCCCTCGGCGCTGAAGCGCGACACCACCTGGCGGATCCCCCCGGTGATGAAGTTGTCGCCGAGGTACATGACAAAGGGGCTGTCCCCGAGGAAGCCGCGGGAGATCTTGACCGCGTGGGCCAGGCCCAGCGGCCGGTCCTGGGGGATGTACTCCACATGGGCCCCGAACCGGCTGCCGTCCCCCACCGCCTGGCGGATCTCGTCAGCGGTGTCCCCCACCACGATGCCGATCTGCTCGATGCCGGCCTCCACCAGTGCCTCCAGGCCATAGAAGAGGACCGGCTTGTTGGCGATCGGCACCAGCTGCTTGGCTCCGGTATGGGTGATGGGTCGAAGCCTTGTCCCCTTCCCCCCGCTCAGCACCAGCCCTTTCACCGGCGCCCAAGGTACCAGACGCCACCCTCTGCCTCAGTAGGCGTGGCGGTGGAAGAGAATCCTCCAGGGGGTGAGGAGGAGGATCTTGAGGTCGAAGGCGAGCGACCAGTTCTCGATGTAGTAGAGGTCGTAGAAGACCCGCTCCTCCATCCCCGAGCCCTGGCGCAGGTCGTTCACCTGGGCCCAGCCGGTGATCCCCGGCCGGGCCAGCAGCCGCTCGCGGTAGCGTGGGACCTCGCGCTCGAACTTGGCGGCGAAGAAGGGACGCTCGGGTCGGGGGCCGACCAGGCTCATGTCGCCCTTCAGGACGTTCCAGAGCTGGGGCAGCTCGTCGAGGCTGAACCGCCGCGCCAGCCGGCCCACCGGGATTCGCCGGTCATCGTCCATGGCGGTCATGGCGGGCCCGGTCGCCCGCTCCGCCTCGGGGATCATCGAGCGCAGCTTCCAGAGCGTGAAGGGGCGGCCCCGGTAGCCGAGCCGCTCCTGGCCGTAGAAGGGGGACCCCGGGGAGGTCAGCACGATGGCCAGGGCGCAGACCCCCACGACCGGCGCCGCCACCACCCCCGCGACCAGGGTGCCCAGGAGATCGAAGGCGCGCTTCAGCCAGAGGCTGACCCCGACCAGCCGGTTGGGCCTCACCCCAAGGAGGGGGAGTCCCGCCACCTCGTCGGTGCGGGCGGCGGTGGTCATGATCTCCAGGACGTCGGGGACCACCTTGACCTCGGCCCCCTGCTCCAGGCACACCCTTGCCATCTCCAGCAGATGGGCGTGGTCCCGGGTCCCCGCCATCACCACCAGCTGGACACGCTCCCGGCCGACGATCCGCCCCAGCCCCGTCTCCAGCGGGAAGACCGGCAGCCGGGGGTCGGCCGTCCCGCCCGCCTGGCCCGGCGCCACCACCTGGCCGACCATCTGGTAGCCGTACTCCGGAAACATCCGCAGCCTCCGGATCAACAGGTCCGCCGCATCTCCCCCGCCCACCACCAGGACCCGCACCGCGCCAAAGCCGGAGCGAAGCAGGGCCCCCTGGAACACCCGGATGGCGGCGCGCTCCACAAGGAAGAGGCCTAGCGCCGCTATCGAGGCGTCGGCCAGCACCAGCCGGGAGTACGGGAAGCCGCGATACAGCCCCTCCAGCGCCAGGGCGAGGATCACGAACAGCGCGACCGAGCCGGCCGAGGAGAGGATCTCATCCACGAAGGACTGGCCGCGCCTGATCCGGTACCGGCCGGTGGCGAGGAAGGTCAGCACCCAGAGGCCGACGACGACCGGGATCGCCTCGGCATAGCTCTGGAAGGAGGGCACCTGGCCCCCGGGGATCGGCACCCCGGAGAGGTGGAAGCGGTACTGGTAGCCCAACAGCGCCCCCAGCCCCGCCGCCAGCGCGTCCATCGCCGGGCGCAGCAGGACGAACGCTCCGAGGCTGGAGGCGCGCTGCGCGGCCCCCGCCGCCTCCTGGGGCCGGATGAGGGAGTCGGACTCAGCCATCGCCGAGCTCCCCGGTCTCCGCCGGCACCGGCCGAAGGCTCCGACGGGCCATGCGGATCTCCTCGGGGGTGATCGCCCCGGTCAGCCAGAGGCAGAGCAGGTAGGCGATGCCGGCGACGGCCGCCACCCAGAAGACGTTCTCGCCGGCCAGCACCGCCATCACCCCCACCATCAGGCCGCCCGACACCAGCACCGGGACCACCGCACGGCCCCAGGGCAGTTCCTTCAGCTGCCGCCGCACCATGACGTACCCCGCCACCAGCAGGAACACCTCGGTCACCACGGTAGCCCAGCTGCAGGCAAGATAGCCGGTCGCGCGGGGGAAGAGCGGGATCATGATGAGGTTCAGGGCCACGTTCACCGCGATGCTCAGCACCGAGAGGACCACGCTGTCGCGCTGCCGGTCCATGGCCCCGAGACCGAAGACGAAGGTGTTGTTGACGAAGAGGAAGACCAGCGCCAGGGCCAGGATGCGCACCGCCGGGGCGGACTCCGGGTAGACCCGGAGCAGAGCCATGAGCTGGGTCGAGCCGAAGGCCAGCGCCACCGCCGCCGGCACGGCGATGGCGGTCAGCAGCTTGATGGTCACGGTGTAGGCGGAGCGCAGCGCCGCCAGCTGGCCGAGGTGCAGGACCGAGAGCGCCGGGAAGACGGCGTTCATCACGGTCTGGGGGATGAAGGAGAGCCCCTCCAGGAATTTGTAGCCGGCCTGGTAGTAGCCGACCTCGGTGGGGCCCCGGAGAGCGTCGAGTATCACCACGTCGATCTTGAAGTAGACGGTGTTGAGGAAGAACACCAAGGCGAAGGGCAGGCCCATCGTCAGCAGGCGCCGCGAGACCGGCAGGTTGAAGGTGATCCGGGGCGGGAAGTACCTCCTCGTGATGATCACCACCGCGTAGACGCAGGTGAAGAGGTAGGAGGCGGCGTAGGCCAGGAGGTAGGCGGGAAGGCCCTGGTGGGAGAGGGCCGCCAAAGCGGTCCCGGCAAGCAGGATGACCCCCTCGGAGATGGTCTCGAACGCCTCGTAGCGCATGTCCCCGGTGGCGTAGAAGGTGCTGCGCAGGACGTTGGCGAGGGAGGTGAATCCGAGCAGGGCGAAGGCGGGGAGGAGGAGGTAGAGCAGGGACGGATTGCTGGTCAGGGAGAGCATCACCGTGAGGGTGGCTAGGCTGCCCAGGAGCAGGGGGATCTTGGCCCCGAGGACCACCGCCAGGTAGGGCTCCAGCCGGGCGGGACGGCGGCTCCCCTCTCTCAGGTAGACGATCTGCAGCCCCCCGTCGCCGACGATGCTGGCGAGGTTGCTCAGCACCACCACCACCCCGAACTCCCCGTAGTTGGTGGCGCCGAGGACGTGCTGCTGGATGAGGAAGGCGCCGAAGACCAGGAGGCGCGACCCGGTGCGGGCGGCGAACAGCATCCCGGTGTTGCGTACCGTCCGCTGGGCGAGGCTCACGCCGCCGGGATCAGGGCCGGGCGGGAGGTCGGCGCAGCCGCAGCTGGCGGGCGGCCGGGACCACCGCCACCACCAGGAGGGCGGTCAGCGCCCACCACTCCACGGCCAGATCGTTCTTCCAGTAGGGGGAGTCGACCAGGCCGTGCACCAGCAGGCCCACCCAGGCCAGCACCAGGGCGGCCGCCCAGGGCTGGGCCATCGGCCCGGCCCGGACCACCGGGCCGAGGTAGCGCACCAGCTCCACGATGAACCCGAGGAGGAAGATCAGCCCCATCACCCCCAGTTCGACCCAGAAGTCCAGCTCCAGCTGGTCCGGGTACACGTGCGTCTGGTTCGCCACCTCGTGCAGCTGGGCCCGGTAGGGCCCGATCTCCTGCTGGTAGTTGGCCAGCCCCGAGCCCTGGAAGGGGTGGGCGGCGATGAGGTTCAGGGTCGCGTGCCAGAGGTGGACCCGGCTGACCATGGAGTTGGCCGGGTTGTTGGGGTTGAGCTCGTTCTCCACGCGGTGCCGGATGGGGGGCAGGAGCAGGGCCACCGCCGCCAGCACCACCCAGGCCACCAGCAGCATCCGCCGTCTCGGGTGGATGGCGGCAGCCACCAGGGAGATCACCACCAGCGCCAGCCAGGAACCCCGACTGAGGGTGAGCACGTCGCCGGTCCCGAGCAGCACCAGCATCGCCCAGTGCACCCGTGGATGGCGCACCCCGCCGAAGAGGGCGAGTCCCAGGGCCAGCGCCACCAGGGGGTCGAGGAAGATGCCGCCGAAGTTGTTGTTGGTCCAGAGCCAGTTCGGCACCGGGGGGGCGGTGTTGAGGTTGAGGGTGTGGGAGGCCAGCGCCCTACCCAGCGCCACGAACTGGGAGATCGCCACCACGGCGCCGCTCGTGTAGAGCCCGTAGGCGAGGCGCTCCCAGTCCCAGCTGGAGCGCAGGACGTTGACCGCGACGAAGAAGTAGATGACCGGTTCGACGATGTACGCCTTGGCTATCCCCAGGGCGTCCCGCTTGTCGGGGCTGACCGCGATGCCGATCACGGTGGCCACCAGGAGCACCGCAATGAGGACGGTGAAGGGGGTGTCGAGACGGGGAAGGCGATGCTGGCGCCAGCTCTCCACGGCGAAGGCCAGCACCGTGAGCGCCAACACCACCTCCAGCCCGGTGAACGGCAGCTTGCCGAGAAGGCTGCCGCGCAGGACGTAGGCGGGGAGGGCCGCGGCGGTTAGAAAGACGCCCGCACGACTCCACCGCATCGGCGGGATTATAGGCTGCCGCCGGGGAGGGTCCGGGCGGCAGGGAAGCTCTCGGGGGGCGGCTGGAAGCTCGGCGCCGTCATCCGGCCGCAGGCAGGAGGCCCAGCTTCTCCCGCACCTCGCCCATGGTCGCGGCGGCGGTCGGGCGGGCCCGCTCGGCACCCTGGGCGAGGATCTGGTCCAAGCCCCGGGGATCCGCCAGCAGGTCGCGGCAGCGCTCCTGGATCGGCAGCAGGGCGGAGATGGTGACCTCGGCGACGGTCTCCTTGAGGCGCCCATATCCGACTCCCTCGAGGTCGGAGCGCAGCTGGGCCAGATCACAACCGGTCAGGGTGCGATAGATCTCCAGGAGGTTGGCCACCCCCGGCCCGGCGTTCTCGATGTCCACCGCGCTGCCGCTGTCGGTGGTGGCCCGGCGGAACTTGGCCCGGATCCGGTCGGGGGGGTCCAACAGCCCGACCCGGCCGGCCTCGGAGTCCGCGCTCTTGCTCATCTTGCTCTGGGGGTCGTCGAGCGCCATCACCCGCGCCCCCAACGCCCCGATCTTGGGCTCAGGGATGACGAAGGTCTCCCCCACCAGACGGTTGAACCGGGCGGCGAGGTTGCGGGTGAGCTCCAGGTGCTGGCGCTGGTCCTCGCCCACGGGCACCAGGTTGGCCCGGTAGAGCAGGATGTCCGCCGCCATGAGCACGGGGTAGCTGAAGAGCCCGGTGCCGATGCGCTCGCTGGAGAGCTTGCGCGAGCGGTCCTTGAACTGGGTCATCCGCTCCAGCCAGCCCATCGGGGTGAAGCAGCCCAGCACCCAGGCCAGCTCGGCGTGCTCCTTGACGTGGGACTGGACCAGGAGGGTCGAGCGCTGGGGGTCGATGCCCGCGGCCAGGTAGAGGGCGGCCACCTCCCGGGTCTTCTCGGTGAGGCGTTGCGGCTCCTGGCGGGTCAGGGCGTGGAGGTCCACCACGCAGAAGTAGTTGTGGTAGAGATGCTGCTCCTCGACCCAGGGCCGGAGCGCTCCCAGCAGGTTGCCCAGGTGGAGTTCGCCGTCCGGCTGCATCCCGCTGAACACCACCGGGCGGTCGGCCATGCCGAGATTGTACCGGCAGGCGTCAGTGCTTCTCGGTGACCCGGTACTCGAGATGGGAGCCGAACAGCAGCCGGGTCTGGGCCTCCAGCGCGGGGAGCACGCTGAGGACCACGAACACCGCCGGGTACATGATCGTCTGGAGGTCGGCCCAGCGGCGGTGCCACCAGCTCCAGCCGGGCGGCCGGGGCTGGAGGCGGTTGTCCAGCACCGCGACCGCCAGGATGTTGAGCAGGGTGATCTGGAGGATCACGCTGCCCACGGTCTCCAGGAGCGCACCGGTGGTGGAGAGTCCGTAGTCGTAGTTGAAGAGCGAGGGCAGGGTGCCCGACACCAGGATGAGCAGCGGCACCGTGGCCCAGCTCAGATGGTTGAAGACCAGCATTCGAAAGCGATTCAGCCGGATGCGAAGCGGGATCTCCCGGTGGCGGGTCATCCGCTCCGCGACGTAAGGGATGTCGGTCACCCCCCAGGCCCAGCGCTTGATCTGCTCGTACTGGCTCACCAGGGTGGTGCCGTAGTCGGCGGCGCGGGGGGCATCCCCGTACATGGGCAGGAAGGCGCCGCGGACATTGAGCCGCTCCCCGTAGGTGAAGAAGGCCTTCCAGTAGAAGCGGGAGTCCTCGGGGATCACGTCGTCGTCCCAGAAGCCCACCTCGGTCAGCAGCCGCAGCGACATCGAGTAGGCGGAGAACATCACCAGTCGCTTGGGGTGCTGGTGGAGGTAGAGCTGCCACTGGGTGGCCAGGGTCGCCATCGAGCGCACCGCCGCCGGGACCTTCCAGAGGTTGTTGAGGAAGATGGGGACCGGCTGCCAGATGCTGGTGTAGCGGTCCTCCACCTGGCAGTACTGATAGGTGACGTAGTTGAAGTACTGCGGATGGACCCGGTAGTCGGAGTCGAGGTCGGTCACGATCACCCGCTCGGGGTCCAGCCCGAGGCCGTCCAGCCCCAGCTTCAGGACCGGGCCCCCGTAGGCCATGGCCGCGGACTTGCCGACCACGATCCCGGGAAGGAGGGGGTCCTTGATGTGCCAGAAGGCGAGGAAGCGGTCGCCGTACTCCTCCTGCAGCCGGGCGACGTTCCGGCAACCGTCCAGGTCGGTCTCCCTGGTTATCACCGCCACCACCCGCAGGTGGTCGGGATAGTCCGCCTCGGCCAGCGCTCCCACGGTCGCCTTGAGGGTCTCGTACTTCTCGGTGTAGGTGGGGATCAGCACCGCGTGGACGATGTCGCGGGGGTCGGGGGCGCCGGGCCCTGGCACCAGCTTGGCCAGCCGTCCCCCCCAGTTGATCCGCTGGGCCTCCTCGAGGAGGAGGATGCCGCGACGCACGAAACGGAAGGTGTGCACCAGCTTCACCAGCCAGTAGACGTCGAGCACCAGCGCAAACGCCCCGAGGAGCCACAGATACTCGAAGTTGGCGAAGGTGATGAGGAAGCCCACCGCCAGCGGCCCCAGAAGGCAGGTCCAGACCGCCGCCCCTGGGGCCATCTCCCACGCCCGCTGCCGCCAGCTGCGGGCCGGCGGCGAGGAGAGCCGCTCCAGCTTCGCCGGAGGGACGTAGGTCGGCAGAGTCCCCACCCGCGGCGGGGCGGGGGGAGCGGTCTGATCGAGCGTGGGGAGCTGGCTCACTGGCGACGATCGTAGTACGGATGGGGCCGCGGACACGAACCGGTCACGGCTCATCGGTTTCCCAGGCTGGTGCGGTATGCTCCCGCCCCGTGGTCGAGCGGCCCGTGCATTCCCTCTTCGCGCTGATCCGCCGCGGCGCGCGCCACCCCGCGGCAAGGGTGCTGGTCACCCTGGCCGCGTTCGCCATCTTCCTGCACTCGATCGACCTCGGTTCGGCGGTCTCCCGCTTCAGCCACCTGAACTTCGGGTGGGCGCTGCTGGCGATGGTCCTGGCCGGCCTCTCGGTGGTGGCCAGCATCGTCGAGTGGGGCGCCCTCCTCCGCGGTCTGGGCAAGCGGATCGGCTGGCATTATCTCGGCGCCTGGTACATGAAGGGCCTGTTCATCAACCAGGTGCTCCCCGCCGGGGTCGGCAGCGACGCGGTCCGGGCGGTCCAGGTGGGGCGGTCGGTGGGCCACGGGCCGGTGATAGCCTCCCTGGTGGGGAGCAGGATGGCCGGCACCCTGGGGATGGCCTTCTGGGGCCTGGGCGGAGCGCTCCTCAGCTCGACCGTGTTCCACACCACCGACGTGATCGGCTTCGCCGCCTTCAGCGGGGCGATGCTGACGGCGTGGGGACTGTCGATGGTGGCCGAGCAGGCCTTCGCTCGGATCCGCGGCCGGGACCCTGAAGGCCGGTCGTGGAGGACGCACCGGGCCACCGAGCGCTTCGGGGCCTTCCTTCGCTCCTTGGCCAACTTCCGGGGCGTGCCCCAGGCGGTCCTCCTCTCCATCGTCGCCGGCGGGGTGGGTTGGGGCCTGAACCTCGTCTCGATGGAGGCCTTCAGCCGGGCGCTCGGCTACGACATCTCCTGGGGGGTGTTCGCCGTCGCCCTACCCCTCGCCCTGGTGGTCACCTTCATCCCCATCTCCGCCAACGGTATCGGCATCCGCGAGGGGGTGCTGGTCCTGCTCCTGGTCCAGTTCCACGTCCCGGTGGCGGTTGCCGCCGCCATGGCCCTCTTCGTCGACTTCCAGCTGCTCCCCTTCGCGGCCGCCGGCGGGGTCGTCCACCTGGCCGAGGCCACGGTCCGGAGCGCGTACCGCCGCCTCTTCCAGTGCGGCCACATGGGCAGCGTGCTGGGACCGGCCCACGCGGTTCTGCACTGGGTGGTGGCCCCCGAGGCGATGGTGGAGATCAGCCGGGGCTGATCCCGGCCTCCTGGCCCCGCTCCTCGGCCAGCAGCCGCGCCTTGATGGCGCTGCCCCACCGGTACCCCCCCACCCCGCCGCCGGCCGGCACCACCCGGTGGCAGGGAACCACCAGGGCGAGGCGGTTGGCGGCGCAGGCGGAGGCCACCGCCCGCACCGCCCGCGGGGCCCCGAGCGCCGCCGCCAGCTCCGAGTAGGTGAGGGTGTGGCCCCGGGGGATCTCCCGGATGGCGCGCCACACCCGCGCCTGGAAGGCGGTGCCCAGGATCTCCAGGGGGACCGTCGCGGCGAGGGGCAGCTCGTCGGCCAGACTGGTGATCCGCGCCAGCAGCGGCTCCAGCCCGGCGTCGTCCCGGATCAGGATGGCCCCCTTCAGGTCGGAGCGGAGGCCCTCTTCCAGGACCGCGGCCTCCGGTCCCAGCCGCACGTCGCACAGGCCCTTCTCGGCGGCCGCCACCAGGAGCGCCCCCCAACGGGCGGCGCCGGTCGAGAACCGCACCGTCTCACCCGTCGCCCCGCGGCGGTAGCTGAGGGGGGCGATGCCGCCGGAGAGTCGGGCCTGCTCGTAGAAGGCTCGGCTGGACTGGAATCCGGCGGCGTAGATCGCCTCGGTCACCCCGGCCCCGGAGGCGAGCCGGGCCCGGGCCTCCGCGCCCAGCCTCGCCCGCCGATACTCCGACGGCGTGACCCCCAGCTCGCGGCGAAACGCCGAGCGCAGCCGACGCGGGGCGAGGCCGACGATGGCCCCCAGCTCTTTGAGGTTGGTCGCCTTTTCGGCTCCTTCCAGCCGGCGGACCGCCGTCAGCACCGCCGGGGAGAGGGCGGCCACCTCGGGGAGGCAGCGACGGCAGGGCCGGTGTCCGGCCCGGCTGGCCTCTTCCCCATCGGCGAAGATCCGCACGCGCTGCCGCCCGGGAGTGCGCGCCGGGCAGCCGGGACGGCAGTAGACGCCGGTCGACACCACGGCGAAGACGAAGGCCGCTCTCTGGGTGCGGTCACGCTCGCGCAGCACCGCCCACTCCCACTCCTCCGGCGCCCGGCCCTGACTGGTCACGGCCAGATCGTATTCCGGCAGCTCCCCCGCCGCCATCCGAAATGGACCGCCAAACCCCCCTACCGCAGCTCGGCGATCGCCCGGCGAGCCAGGGTGGCGATCTGCCCCGCGGCGGTACCAGCCAGCACCACCCCGATGAAGATGTCGAAGGCCACGGTGGAGGTCCCCGCCAGGACCAGAAGCGAGGAACCGGCCAGCGCCACCCCGCTGGCGAAGGTGTTCACCTTGCCGAACCGCGTCGCCACCATGTCCGGCCGACGCGGCAGCCAGGGGTAGAGCAGGAGAAAACCGGCGGCCGGGACCCCATAGCGGACCACCACCAGGAGCACCAACCACAGTGGGGCCAGGCCGAGCAGCAGGCAGGCCACGGCGGAGAGCGAGAAGAAGGCGGCGTCCATGATCGGGTCCAGCGCCCGGCCCAGCAGGCTGACCGGGCCGAAGCGCCGCGCCACCCAGCCGTCGACGAAGTCGAGGACCGCAACCGGCGCGGCGGTGCACAAGAAGAGATCACGGGCCAGGAAGCGGTCCGGCATGGTGGCGAACAGGAGAATCGGCAGGGCCATGTAGGCCCGAACCGAGGTGAGCCCATTGGGCAGTCCCAGCCCGGGCAGCGGTCGGCGATCCGGGTACGAGACCGCCAGGCCCAGGCCGAGGAAGAGGGCGGCGCTGGCCACCACCCACCAGAGGGCGCCGAAACCGAGCCCCAGACCGACGACCTTGCCGAGGCCGCCGGCGGCGATCCCCGACCCCACCGACAGCAACAGCCCGAACCCGGCCCAGACCCAGAAGGA
>DAHUYV010000099.1 GCA_027306885.1 Candidatus Dormiibacterota bacterium | reverse complement strand
GCCTCCTGGGGCTGGCCCGGCAGCTGGGCCGCGATCACTCGCTTTACCTTGGCCAGCTCCTGCATCAGGTTGTCCTTGGTGTGCAGGCGGCCGGCGGTGTCCACCAGGACCACGTCGCGGCCCCGGGCCACCGCCGCCGCCAGGGCGTCGAAGACCACCGCCGCCGGGTCGGCGCCCGGTCGATGGGCAACCACCTCCACCCCCATCGGTTCCACCAGCCTGCGCAGCTGGTCGATGGCGGCGGCCCGGAAGGTGTCGGCCGCCGCTACCAGCGGATTGAGACCCTGAGCCTTGAGCCGGGCCGCCAGCTTGGCGACGGTCGTGGTCTTTCCCGAGCCGTTGACCCCCGCCACCAGCCAGACGCTGGGCTCGCCTCCGAGGGTCAGCTCGCGATTGCGGTCCGCCAGCTTCGCCTCCATCTCAGCGCGCAGACCGGCCAGCAGCTGGGCGGGGTCCCGGAGCCGGTCCCTCGCGGCCCGCCGGCGAAGTCCCTCCACCAGCTCCTCGGCCATCGCCGCCCCACAGTCGCTGGCCACCAGGAGCTCGAAGATCTCGTCCAGGGTGGCCTGATCGCTGCCCCCGCGGGCCAGCCGGCTGCGCAGCTGGTGGCCCAGCCCGCTCCCCAGTCGATCCAGCCGCCGGGGCAGCCGTCGCCACCACCGGAGCCTCCGTCCCCGGCCGCCCTCAGCCAACCGCCGAAGCCTCACGAGCCGACTGGCTCTCGAGCGTCCGGCCGTCCTCCGCCAGGCGCACCGAGAGAATGCGGCTCGCCCCGCGACCGTCCTGGGTCACGCCGTAGAGATGGTCGGCCGCGGCCATGGTGGTCAGGCTGTGGGTCACCAGCACGAACTGGCTGTGAAGGGACCGCTCCCGGACCAGGCGGACGAAGCTGCCCACATTGGCGTCATCCAGCGCTGCGTCCACCTCGTCGAACACGTAGAAGGGGCTCGGAGCCACCTGCTGGATGGCCAGCACCAGCGCCAGGGCGGTCAGCGCCCTCTCCCCCCCGGACAGCAGCCCCAGAGGGACCACCCGCTTGCCCCGCGGCTGGACCTCCAGGTCCACCCCGGGGAGCTCCCCCTCGCTGCCGGGTACCGAGACCAGCGCCGCCCGACCACCACCGAAGAGCTCAGGCCACACCGTGGCGAACTCGGTGCTCACCTGCTCCAGCGCGCGGCGGTACCGGACCGCGGTGAGGCGTCCGAGGGCGGCGCCGATCGCCTCCAGGTCGACCCGGGTCGACTGCACGTCGTCGTGAGCCCGGCGCAGCCCCTCGGTCCTCACCAGCAACTCCTCCAGCTGAGTCGGCGCCAACTCGTTGACCGGGCCGAGCTGGGTAAGTCGGCGCTCCAGCCGGGCCATCTCCTGGGCGGACCGGAGGGGATCCTCCACCTCCTCGGTCGAGCCCGGGGCCACAGCCACTTCGTCCCGGTCGGCGGCCAGCGCCTGGGTCCGAGCCCCCTGATCGGAGAGCGCCCGCTCCAGCTCTCCAGCGGCCAGGCTGGCGGCCCGTTCCGCCGCCTCCAGCTCGGCCCGATGGCGCTCCAGGTCAGCCAGCCGCTGCAGCGGATCGGAGGCCTGCGGATCGGAGCCGGTGGCCACATCCCGCTCGGCCCTCAGCGCCCCCGCCGCCGCCTGCAGGTCCAGCCCCAGCTGGCGCGACCTGGTGAGCGCCACCACCGCGGCCACCTCCGCCGCCCGGATCCGGCCGTCGGCCGCGCGCCGACGGGCGGTGAGCTGCTCCACCCGGGCTCGTCGCTCCTGCTCCATCTGGGTCCGGGCCCGGCGCTGAACCTCGGCCTGAAGCAGCTCGGCGCGGACCACCTCCAGCGCGGCGGCGGCCCTCTGGCGGTCGCCTTCCAGCACGGCCAGGCGGCTCCCGCCGAGAGCCAGCAGCCGCTCGGCCTCCTCGCCGGACGCGGCAGCGGCCTCCCGCTCACTCTCGGCGGCGGCGAGCTCGGCGCGCAGCTGTTCGGTCAGCGGGCCCTGCCGGTCGGCCTCCTCCTCCAGGTGCGACCTTCGCCGGGCCAGCTCCCGGAGAGACGCCTCCAACCGTTCCGCGGCAAGACGCAGCTCGGCGGCCGTGGCCGAGGTGCGGGCAACCTCCGCCCGGGTCGCGTCGACCTGGCTCCGCCTCCGCTGGTGCTGGCTGGCGGCCCACTCCTGCTTGGATCGCGCCTCGGTGGCGCGCTCCGCCCACCTTCTCGCCTCGGCCTGCAGCGCTCGCAGCTGCTCCGCGGTCCCGATGGCCCCCTCGGCGGCACCGGCGGTGCGCTCCCAGCCCGGCCCCAGCACGGTGCCGTCGGGGAGGACGGCGCGCCCGAAGGGCTGTCGATCCAGCCACCTCGCCGCCGCCGGGCGGTCCTCCGCCAGGCAGACGAACGGGACGGCGGATCGGATCAGCGCCAGCTCCACCTCTCCCCCGGACAGCACCGCGGCCAGCGGCCGGCACCCGGGCACCGCCAACTCCTCCATCGGGGGAGGTGGCGACTGTCCCCAAGCCACCAGCTCGGCCGTGCCTCCGGCCATGTCGAGGCCCCGTCTGGCCTCCGCCTCGTCGCCCACCAGTGCCTCGGCGACCGCCCCCAGGGCGGCGTCCAGAGCCCGAGCGTCATCCTGGCGCAGAGGCCTCACCGCCTCGGTGAGGCGGCGCAGGGAGAGGCGCCCTTCCGTGACCCCTTGGGCGATCGGCCGGCCGCTGCCCGCCAGGGCCACTCGGGCCTCCAGCGCCGCCGCTCGGGACGCCGCGTCGCGTTCGGCAGCGACCGCCTCCGACAGCCCTGCCTCCATGCCGGTCAGCAGCTCCCGCGCCGCCGTCTCGGCCCGCAGGTCGGCGTCCAGCTGAGCGGCGGCTGCGGCGGCTTCACGCTCCGCCCCGATCAGCTGCTCCTGGGCCTTCCCCAGTCCGTCCTGAACGTCTTCGACCTCGAGGCTCGTCTGCCGGGCACCCTCCAGCGCGACCCCGTGGGCTGCCGCCGCGGCGTCGGCTCGGGCCGCCAGCCGCTCGACCCGGCGCTCGGCCTCCTGGCGGGTGGAGTTGGCCCGGCGGGACTCGAGTTCCGCCTGGGCCATCGCCGCCCTGATGGTGGAGCCGTCCAGGTCCAGCTGGCGCACCTCCTGCTGGAGAGCCTGCAGCTCCAGCTCACGGCCCTCCCCAGCATCCTGGCCCTGGTCGTCGACTGGCGGACCGGCCAGCTCACCCAGGTCGTCCAACGCCTGGCGGAGCTGGAGGGCCGCCTCCTGGCGATCCCGGACCGCCTGGAGCGCCCGCTCCGACCACCGCCCGGCCTCCGCCTCCAAGCGCTGCCGCCCCAGCGCCAGCTCGCCCAGCCGACGTTCGCGCTCCAGCCGGCCCTGCTCGAGGCGCTCCAGCTCCGACCGCTGCTCGCGATACAGGAGCTCATACGACTCCCGCTCCGCTCGGGCGAGGTTCCGACGCCTCTCGGCGGCCTGGAGCTGGCGCTCCAGCCGCTGGGACTCGGCCACAGCGGCCAGCCACTCGGCACGCTCCAGGCTGCCGCGCAGCCGTCTGAGACGCTGGTGGAGGTCCGCTGCCAGGTTGGCCACCCCCGCCTCCGACCGCAGCTCCTCGATGCGCGGGAGCAGCTCGGCAAGCCTCCCCCCGGAGCTCTCCAGCCATTGGTCCAGCGAGGCGAGCCGTGACCGGCTCTCGTCCAGCAGCGCCTGGGATCCCCTAATCCCCGCCGCCTCCTCGATCAGGTGGCGCCGCTGGGCGGGGTTGGCCCGAATGATCGCCTCGATGTCGTTCTGAGCGATGATCGCGTACCCGGACTGGGTGAGCCCGGTGGCCTCCAGCAGCCGGCCCACGTCGCGCATCCGCACCCGGGTCCCGTTGCGCCGGAATTCGCTGGCGCCGTCACGGAAGACGCGGCGGGTCAGGGCCACCTCGAGGTCCTCCACGGGGAAGCGCCCGTCCTCGTTGTCGAAGGTGATGCTCACCTCGGCCATGCCCTGCGGGGCACGCCGCTCGCCGCCCCCGAAGATCACGTGGTCGAGGCGCTGGCCGCGGAGCTCGCGGGCACCGGCTCCCCCCAGCACCAGGCGGATCGCGTCCACCAGGTTGGACTTGCCACTGCCGTTGGGGCCGACGATGGCGGTTATGCCGCCGGCCAGATCGAGCTCGGTGGCGGAGGCGAAGCTCTTGAACCCCTGCAGCTGAAGCCGGGTGACCCTCATTCCGGGGAGGAGACGACCACCCCGGTCCGCCGGCGCCCCCCGCGGTGGCTTCGCCTGGGGCGCCGCTCCCCGCCTCCCGCCTCGTCGGCCCCCGCCGGCGCGGGGCCCCCGGCGGACCGGGTGGCTGGGGTCGGCTGGAGCGCTTCCGCCACTCCGGTGAGCGGCTCTGCAGCAGCCTCCGCCGACTCGGACCCCGCGACGCGGGTGCGTCCCGACCGCCGCCGCCGGCGTCTTCCGGTGGCCGCCTCGGGAGCGGTCGATTCCGGGGCTGGCGCCCCGGCTGCGGCAGGAGCTGCCGGCATCTCAGAGACCTCACTGCCGGGGGCCGGAGCCACCTTGGCGCGGCTCCGGCGGCGGCGGCGCCTCCCCGCCGGCGCCTCCCCAGCGCTCGAGTCCGCGGCGGGAACGGTGGGAGCCGGGGGCGCGAGAGTCGCAACGGCGACCTCCTCGGGCGCCACCTCCGGGGCCTTGCTGCGGCTGCGCCTTCGTCGCCGTCTCGCCGGCGCCTCGGTGGCGGCGACCTCACTGGATGCCCCGATCGGTTCGGGGGGAACGCCGGCGGGCAACGCCGGGGGAAGGCTGACCGGGCCCGCCGCCTCCTCCGCCGCGACCACCGCGACCGCCGCCGGCTTGCTCCGGCTGCGGCGACGGCGCCGTCCCGGTGCCGGGGGCTCGGACGGCAGCACCTCCCCCTCCCCGGCCGGGAGCCCCACCGGGACCGAAGTCGGGCTCGGCTCGGCGCTGGCGGTCGAGGGAACGGTGGCGGCGCCGCGCCGCCGGCGCTTCTTCGACACCGGCGCCATGAGCGCGTCCAGGGCGATCTTGGCCGCCGCCTGCTCGGCCGCCTGCTTGGTGCCCCCGCGCCCCTCCCCGAGGAACCCATGCCCCTCGACCACCACCTGGGCCAGGTACTGGCGGCTCCGGGCGTCGCCGACCGGCCCGGTGCGGTACTGGGGCGGGGCGCCAAGCTTCTCCTGAGCCACCGCCTGGAGGCGGCCCTTGAAGTTGGGGTCGGTCCAGGCGCTGAGATCGCCGATCCGGGAGAGGAAGATCCGGCCGGCGCGCCGATACCCCTGGTCAAGGAATGTGGCGCCCACCAGAGCCTCGAAGGCGTTGGCATGCAGGGAGGTGAGCCGGCGGGCACCAGACTTGGTGGCACCCCGGCCCAGCCGCAGCGTCTCTCCGAGCAGCAGCTCCTCCCCGAGTCGGGCCAGCGCCACCGTGCTCACCAGGGAGGAACGGATCTGGGTCAGCTGCCCCTCGTCATACCCGGGGAACCTCTTGAAGAGGTACTCGCCCGCCACCAGCTCCAGGACCGCGTCCCCGAGGTACTCCAGACGCTCGTTGTCCCGCCCGGCCACGCCCCGCTCGTTGATCCACGAGGTGTGGGTCATCGCCTCCCGGAGCAACGGCCTCTCCTTGAACTTGAAGCCCAGACGGGACTCCAACTGGTCCAGCCGGCGCTCAGCCTCGACCTCCTGTTCGGCCAACTCCTCGGGGCTCGCCCGCCCACGTCGCCGCCGGGCGGGAGCGGGGGTCAGCTGGCCAGGTCCAGGTGCTCCTTCACGTAGTCCCACGCCTGTCCCACGGTCTGGATCTTCTCCGCGTCCTCGTCCGGGATCTCCATCCCGTACGCCTCTTCGAAGGCCATGATCAGCTCCACCAGATCCAGGGAGTCCGCGTTCAGGTCCTCCACGAAGTTCGCCTCCGGCGTCACCTGTTCGGCTTCCACGCCGAGTTGCTCCACCACGATCCCCTGGAAGCCTTCCCACGTCGTGTCTGCCATCTCTACCCCTTGTTGGACGGCTGGGCGCCGTCTGGTTGGCTATCTCCGCTGAGGGTTGCGCGCCACGGTCGCGGTCCGAATCCCGGGTCGGAAGCTCGCGCTCGGGAATTGTGCCAAGTCGCGACGCGCTCCCGCTCAGCCGCTCGCCCGGGAGAACGGTAAGCGCCTCCGGAACCCCGCCGCCGCCACCTTCGGGAGCCGCCCCTCCGGGCATCGGGGTACCGCCGGCTGCGACCGCCTCCGAAGCCGTCTGGCCACGCACCAGCCGGCGCACGAAGGATTTCACCGGCACAGCGGCGAGGTGGTGCCGCGGGGGGTCTCGAACACCAAGCTGACTGCCATTGTATGGATCAGGCCGGGGCGGCTGGTCCCAGCTCACGGGCCTGCGCGGGAGAGGCCACCTGAACCACGAGTGGGTCGGGGAGGATCCGCCGGATCAGGGCCCCCAGGGTGTTGCCGGGGCCGCACTCGATGAAGCGTCCGGCGCCCGCGGCCCCCAGGGCCAGGACGGTGGCCGTCCATCGGACCGGGCTCTCCAGCTGGATCTCCAACGCCCGGCGGACATCCGCGGCGGTCGAGACCAGGCGCCCAAGAGCGCCGGCCGCCACCGGGAACTCCGGATCGGCGATCCTGGTCTCCGCGATCGCGGCGGCGAAGCGGCGAGCCGGCTCGGCCATCAGCGGGGAGTGAAAGGCCCCACCAACCTGGAGGGGCACGACCTTGCGGGCGCCGGCCTCCCGGGCCCGGCGCCCGAACTCCTGGACGCCGGCCAGGGTGCCGGAGACCACCTGTTGAGCGGGGCTGTTGTCGTTCGCCAGGACGCAGACCGCCCCCGCCCCGGTCACCTCGGCGCAGATCCGCTCCAGCTGAGCCGCATCCAGGCCCAGGACCGCCGCCATCGTCCCCTCCGGCGCCAGCGCCATCGCCTCGGCCCGGCGCAGCACCAGCTCCATCCCGGCCTCCGGGGAGAGCGACCCGGCGGCCACCAGGGCGCAGTACTCACCGAGGCTGTGGCCGGCGGCGAACTCGGCCCGCACCCCGGCCTCCCGGAGCACCCCCAACAGCGCCACCCCGGTGTAGAAGAGGGCGGGCTGCGCCACCTGGGTGGGGCGGAGTTCCTCAACCCCTCCGTCGACCAGGAGCCTGCGGAGGTCTAGTCCCGCCGCGGCGGCGATGTCCAGCAGCTCCGGAGAGCACTCCTGGGACACCAGAGCCGCACCCATTCCGGGGGACTGGGCCCCCTGCCCCGGGAAGACCAGCGCGTCCGCCCTCATCCCCCTCCGCGGCGCGAGGGCCTAGTCAGTCGCGATGACCTCCCGCCCCCGGTACTGGCCGCAGTTGGGACAGACGGTGTGGGGTCGGCGCGGGTGGCGGCAGCGCGGGCAGGGAGCCAGCGCCGGGGCGACCAGGGCCAGGTGGGACCGACGCCGGTCACGGCGGGCCTTGGGTACGCGTTCCTTGGGAAGAGCCATCTCGATTGGGGAGTGTATCAGGAACCGATCTCAGCGCCGCCGGCCCCGGCCCTTGGGCCGCTCCTCGCCCTCGTGCCCGGCCTCCAGGGTCTCCAGTCCACGCCGGACCTGGCTCAGCGAGCTGGAGAGTTGGGTCTCCAACTCCTCCATCCGCTCCCGGGTGTACTCCTCGGCGTCTCGCCGCATCTTGCGACTCCGCTCCCGGGCGTCGGTGAGGAGCTCCTCGGCCTCGGAGCTGGCCCGGCGCATGATCTCGTGCTGGTCGGTCAGCCGTTCCGCCCGCTCCTGAGCGGCGAGGAGCGTCTGGTCGGCCTGCTCCTGGGCCTCGCGGAGCCGCGCCTCCCGGCTCTCCAGGACCAGCCGCGCCTCCTTGATCTCCTCAGGGAGGCCGACGCGGATCTGGTCCAGAGCGTCGAGGATCTCGTCCTCGTTGACCACCACGTTGGGGGTCAGCGGGACCCGCCGGCTCTGGTTGACCAGCGCCTCCAGGTGGTCGAGCAGGTCGAAGATGGAGACCCGCTCCGGCTCGACGTCGAACTCGTCTGGGCTGTCGCTCATGATGCCTCCTCAGCCGCTGGGGATTGGTGGGGTCGGCCCAGCCGCCGGTTGAGGGCGTCCTCCACCACGGCCGGGACCAGGCCCCGAATGCCGCCGCCGTGGGCGCAGACGTCCTTGATCAGCGAGGAGCTGAGGTAGACGTTGGCGAAGCTGGTGGTGAGAAAGACGGTGTGCACGCGAGGTTCGAGGCGGCGGTTCATCAGCGCCATCTGGAACTCGCTGTCCAGGTCGGACACCGCTCGGAGACCGCGCACTATCACGGTCGCCCTCTGGCTCACCGCGAACTCCACGGCCAGCCCGGAGAAGTGCCGCACCTGGACGTCGCTGTCCGGACCGAGGCTCTGGCGGACCAGGGTGGCCCGCTCCTCCGCCGAGAACAGGCACGCCTTGGCGGTGTTGTCGAGGACCCCGACGACCACCTCGTCGAAGATCTGCCGAGCCCGCTTGATCACGTCCAGGTGTCCCTCGTGGATGGGGTCGAAGCTGCCGGGATAGACGGCGATGGTCATCGGGACCTCCGATAGAAGGAGAGCAGGCTGGTGCCGTAGCGCGCGGTGCGAACGCAATTTAGCGCGCCGGCCTGCTCCGGGACCGCCAGATCCCGGTGATGCTCGAAGACCACGACAGGGTCCCAGCCCGCCTCGCTCTCGGCCAGGCGCCCCAGCTCGGAGAGCGCCTGCAGCCCCGAGGCCGGCCCCGGATCCAGGTAGGGGGGGTCGAGCAGGACCACGAAGGCCGCCAGGAGGACCGCCGCCGAGCGGCGGATCCAGCCGACCGCCTCCCCCACCACCACCTGGACCTGGTCTTTGTACCCGAGGATCTCGCAGTTGGCGGAGATCAGGCCGGCACGGTCTGCCCTGACCTCCACGAACGTCACCCGGGCGGCTCCGCGGGAGAGCGCCTCGATGCCGAGGCTGCCGGCGCCGGCGAAGAGGTCGACCAAGCTGGCGCCGAAGACCTGCGGGCCGAGGATGTTGTAAAGGGCGCCCCGCACCACCCCGGCGCTGGCGCGCAGATCGCCGGATTCCACCGTGAGCAGGCGCCGACCGGAGGCCTCGCCACCGGTGAGCCGCGCTCCCCGGACCGTGGCGGGCCGGCGGCGGCGGCCTCCCGGGGGAGGGCCGGGGGCGTGCTCTCCCCCCCTACGCCCGGCCACTCGTGCGCCGTCGGGCTCTGGGCGGGATGAGAGTTGAGCTGGCCAACGCGCATAGCATCGCACCATCGGCAGCGTGGACACGGCCCCCGGCCGCCGCGCCCCCCCCGGTGCGAGCCGAACCGGCCTCCGGCCCGATCCCGACAGCCGGCGCCGAGGGGAGCTCAGTCGAACTCGAAGACCACCTGGTAGCCCTGGATCCCGTGACGCAGGACGGGATCTCTGAGCTCCGGATCGGCGGCCAGCAACCGCTCGGCGACCGCCCGCGCCCGCTCTCTCAGGCCGTCGTCGAGAAGGTCCCCGACGCGCATCTCGGGAAACCCGTGCTGGCGCAGCCCGTAGGCATCCCCGGCACCGCGCAGTCGAAGGTCCACCTCGGCCAGCTCGAAGCCGTCCTGGTGCTCGATGAGGGCCCGCAGCCGGGCCAGCCCGGTGGGGTCCTCGTCGCCGGCGAACAGCAGGCAATGTGACTCGTGGGTGCCCCGCCCCACCCGGCCGCGGAACTGGTGCAGCTGGGCGAGCCCGAAGCGACCGGCGTCCTCGATGCCGATGAAGGTGGCGTTGGGGACGTCCACCCCCACCTCGATGACGCTGGTGGCCACCAGAAGGTCGAACTCGTGGGCCGCGAAGGCGCGCATCCGCTCCGCCTTCTCCCGGGCCGGGAGCCGACCGTGGACCAGGACCAAGCGAAGGTCGGGCAGGACCTCGCCGCTCAGCCGCTCGTACTCGGCGGTCGCCGAGCGCGCCTCGGCCCCGGGGCTGTCCTCGATCAGCGGGCAGATGATGAACCCCTGCCGGCCCTGGCGGACCTCGGACCGGATGAAGTCGTACGCGCCCTGACGCTGGCCGGGCTCGACCATCCGGGTCTGGACCGGGATCCGCCCCGGCGGCATCCCCCGGATCTGGCTGACGTCCAGGTCCCCGTAGAGGGTGAGGTTCAGGGAGCGCGGGATCGGGGTCGCCGTCATGGAGAGGAAGTCCGGGTTGGCCGCCACCTTGTCGCGGAGCCGCAGCCGCTGGGCCACTCCGAAGCGGTGCTGCTCGTCCACGATGCACAGCCCCAGCTGCGGGAAGCGCACCTCGTCCTCGATCAGCGCATGGGTGCCCACCACCAGCTTGTCGGTGCCGGCGGCCAGCCCTCCCAGGATCTCGCGACGCTGGCGCGCCCCGGTGCTGCCGACCAGGAGCCGGGGCCAGATCTGGAACGGCGCCAGCAGCTCCCGCAGCGTCTCGTGATGCTGTCGAGCCAGGATCTCGGTGGGCGCCATCAGCACCACCTGGTGCCCGGCGGCGATCGCCATCCGCGCCGCCATCGCCGCGACGACGGTCTTGCCCGATCCGACGTCGCCCTGGAGGAGCCGGTTCATCGGCGACGGTCGGTCCAGGTCGATGAGGATCTCGTGCGCCGCGCGGCGCTGGTCGTCGGTCAGCCGGAACGGGAGGGACTGAGCGAAGGAACGCGCCACCGCCACGTCGTAGGGCGACCGGGTGCCCTTCCTGGCCAACCGCTGCTGGCGGGCCAGCAGCGCCGCCCGCTGAGGGTAGAAGAGCTCCTCGAAGCCGAACCGGGCCCGGGCCCGCTCCAGCTCCAGGTGGTCGGCGGGAAAATGAATCTGGCTGAGCGCCTCCTTGAGAGGCACCAGCCCCTCCTGCGCCAGCACCGGTTCCGGCAGGGTCTCCGCCACCGCCGCCGCCAGCGGCAACAGGTCCCTCACCCGGGGCCGCAGCCACCGGGAGGTGACCCCGGCGGTCTCCGGGTAGGTTGGGACCAGCACCCCGACGCTGGACTGGCCGCCGGAGCGACGCTCCAGCTCCATGTCGGGGTTGCGAATCTGAATCCCCCCGTGGGGGCGCCGGGCAGCCTTGCCGTGCAGGGTTATGCGCTGGCCGGGATGCAGGATGTGCGCCAGATGGGGTTGGTTGAACCAGATGACCCCGGCTGTCCCGGTTGCGTCCATCACCTCGGCCTCGACCAGCTCCAACCGACGCTGGCGCGACCGGCGGGGATGCAGGGAGACCACCTCGACCTCGACGGTCGCCGCCTCGCCGAGGCGGAGCTCCGAGATGGTGGCACGCTGGCGCTGGTCGTCGTGACGCCGGGGAAGGTGCCAGAGCAGGTCGCGGACGGTGACCAGTCCCAGCCGGCGCAGGCCGGCCAACCGCACTGAGGAGATCTTGGGCAGCTCCTCGAGGGGAGTCTCCAGAGTCGGTGCTTCCGTCGGGCGGAGCGGCCTGCCCACCGGGGGGCGGCCCGCCTCAGTCCGCTTTGGAGCGAGACTCAAGGTAGCAGTAGGCCGCGGTCCCGGGGCCGGTGTGGGTGCTGAGGACCGGGCTGGCGTGGGCCGCCAGGATCTCCATGCCGGGATAGGTCCGCTCAGTGGCGGAGCGGAGCCTCTCTCCGTCCCCGGGGTCGCCGACGTAGACCACCCCGCAGCGGTCCAGGGGCCGGTGTTCGGCCAGCAGCTCGGAAAGGCGCGCCAGCCCCGCCGATCGGGAGCGCACCCGGCCCAGGGGCAAGACCGAGCCGTCCGGGCCCAGCCCGATCAAGGGCTTGATCGAAAGCGCGGTTCCGAGCAGGGCGCGGACCTTGCCAATCCGGCCCCCGAGGAGCAGGAAGCGAAGAGTGTCCAGCAGGGCGATGATCCCCAGGCGCGGCGGCATGGTGACCAGCTCGGCGACGATCTCGGCCGCCGACTCGCCCCGCTCCGCCCGCGCCACCGCCTCCTGGACCATGAACCCCGTCGCCATGCTGACCGTGCGACTGTCCACCACGTGGATCCGCCCCGGGGCCACCTCCTGGGCGGCGATCGTGGCGGAGCTGACCGTCCCGCTCAGGACCGCCGCGATGTGGACGGAGACGATCTCGTCGGCGCCGCCCTGGAGGAGATCCCGGTAGACCCGCTCGAACTCGCCGGGCGGCGGCTGCGACGTGCTGGGCGGCGTCTTGCCCGCCTCCAGCCGGTGCACGAACTCGGCGTCGGTGAGGTCGACCCGGTCGCGGAAGGTCTCATCCTGGAAGTGCAGCCGCAGGGGCACCACGACCACCCCGTGGCGGTCTTGGAACTCCCGCGGGAGGTCGCAGGTGCTGTCCGTGACGACCCGGACCGCCACCGCTATTCGGCCGAGACGATGTAGGGATACAGGGACTGGCCGCCGTCGTGGCCCTCCACCTCCAACGTGGGGTACCGAGCGCGGATCGCCTGCTCCAGCCGGCGGGCCTCCTCCGAGTCGGTGCCGGCGCCCCGGTAGATGGTCACCACCTCGAGCCGGTCGCCGTGCAGGTGGTCGAGGGCGGCGATCACCACTTCCTCCACGCCCTTGCCAGCTGCCGCCAGCTCCCCGTCGACGATGGCGATCGTGTCGCCCCGGGCGATGGCCCCCCCCGGGTACTCACTGGCACGCACCGCGGTCGTCACCTCGATCGAGTGGACGTCAGCCATCGCCCGCCGCATCCGCTTGCGGTTGACCTCCAGCCCCACCTCGGGGTCGAACGCCAAAAGGGCGGCGATCCCCTGAGGCAGGTTGCGGGACGGCACCACCGCCACCTGCACCCGGCTTACCCGGGCGGCCTGCTCGGCCCCCAGCACCAGGTTGGAGTTGTTCGGAAGGATGATCACCTCCGAGCACCGGGCCTCCTCGATCCCCTGGAGCAGCTCCTCGATCGCGGGATTGCTGCCCTGCCCGCCGTCCACCACCGCGGCCGCCCCCAGCCCCAGCAAAAGCTGGTGGAAACCGAAGCCCGGGGCGACCAGCACCACCCCGCGCAGCCCGAGGTCCACCGCCCCGCCGCCCCCGGACCGAGCCCTCGCCTCGTGGTGCTGGCGGGTCATGTCCTCGACCTTGAGCCGTTCGATCCGGCCGAGGTCGGCGGCGCGGGACAGCACCTCCCAGGGCTGGTCGGTGTGGATGTGCACGTGCATCAGGCCGGGCTCGCCCACCACCAGCGCCGAGTCGTCGGCGGCCTCGCTGCCGAGGCGCTCGCGGACCTCCAGGGGCTCCAGCTGGGAGCCCAGGAGGCTGAACTCGGTGCAGTAGCCGAACCCGGCGGCGGGAGCCGAGGTTGCCAGCACCCCGGACGGAGCGACGCTGCCGTTGGCCGGTCTCGCCAGCGGCGCCAGCTCGTCCCAGGCGGTGATGCCGGTGCCGGCCACCTCCTCGGCCAGGGCGCTGAGGATCACCGCCGCGCCGAAGCCGCCGGCGTCCACCACCCCGGCCAGACGCAGGACCTCAAGCTGGTTGCGGCTGCGCTCGACGGCGTCCCAGGCCTCGGCGGCGGCGGCCTGGAGAACCTCCGCCAGGGAGGCCCCATCGGCGGCCGCGGTGGCCGCCACCTCGGCCGCATCGCGCACCACCGAGAGGATGGTGCCCTCAACCGGCCGCTTCACCGCTCGATAGGCCATCCGGCTGCCCTCGCGGAGCGCCGCCGCCAGCTCCTCGGGGCCCACCTGGTCGCGATCCTTGAGACCGGTGGCCACCCCGCGCAGGATCTGGGAGAGGATCACCCCGGAGTTGCCCCGGGCACCCATGAGCGCCCCGTGGGCGACCGCCGCCGCCACCGCTCCTGCCGATGGCGACGGGCCCAGCTCCTCCGCCTCGGCGAGGGCGGCCTGAAGAGTCAGATGGAGATTGGTGCCGGTGTCGCCGTCCGGCACCGGGAACACGTTGAGGTCGTTGATCCGGTCCCGCTGCTGGACGAGGCGGACCAGCGCCGCCCGCAGCCCGCGACGCAGGCCGGGGCCGAGGACCACCGCGGGAATCGAGGCGGACAGCTCAGGCACCGCCATCGCCACGCTCCGGCAGGCGCAAGCCCTGGACGTTGATGTTGACATCCAGCACCCGCAGCCCCAGATGGCGCTCCAGGCTGTATGCCACAGCGCTCATTAGGTTGTGGGCCACCTCCAGGATCCGGACCCCATGCTCGACCACCACATAGAGCTCAACCCGGATGCCCCCCTCCTCGATACGCAGGTCGATTCCCCGCTCGAAGGCATCCCGGTTGAGCAGTTCCGCCAGCCCGTCGCGCAGGCCCCGCTCCGCCATGCCGGCCACCCCGTAGCACTCCTCCGCAGCTCGCGCGGCCAGCGCGGCCACCACCCGTGGGGATACCTCCACGGAGCCGAGTGGATGGGTCTGGACCAACGACTGCCCGCCTGGCACTGGAGCTCGTCTCCCCCAAGGAACCCCGGCGGGCCGGCGGCACCCGGGCCGCGGGCCGCGCCCGACTGGTAGACTGCGGCGGAATGATACTTCGGGGCCGCCTCCAGGCTGGGCTCCGTCACTCAGCCTTCAAATGAGGTCGTCATGGCCAAGCGGTGCGAGATCTGCGGAAAGGGCCCGGTTGCGGGCAACAACGTCAGCCACTCCAAGGTGCACACCCGGCGCCGCTTCATGCCCAATTTGGTGACGGCACGCGTGGCGCCGCGGGGCGGCGGGCTGCCGCAGCGGATGCGCGTCTGCACCCGCTGCCTGCGCACCAGCACCAAGTCCGCCTGACGGGGTCAGCCCCCTCTCAGCTGGGCGACCACCGAGACCATCTCCAGGGCGGCGCAGGCTGCCTCCCAGCCCTTGTTGCCGAGCTTGCCCCCGGCGCGCTCCGCCGCCTGCTCTGGTGAGTTCACGGTGAGGACACCGAAGCCGAGCGGAGTCCCCGAGCTGCGAGCCAGCTCCTCCAGCCCGGAGCAGGCCGCCTGGGCCACGTAGTCGAAGTGCGGAGTCTCTCCCCGGATCACCGCCCCCAAAGCCACCACGGCGTCCGGGGGATGGCTCGCCAGCCGGGCCGCCAGCGCGGTGGGCAGCTCGAAGGCACCGGGGACCCAGATCAGCTCGATCCCATCCTCGGCAACGCCGTGCTGGAGGAGGGCGCGGTGGGCGCCATCGACCAGGCGCAGGACCACGGTCTCGTTGAAGCGGGACGCCAGCAGGCAGACGCGCAGCCCCCTTCCGTCCAGGCTTCCGCTCATCTCTCTCATGGCTTGTCTCCATCTCCAGGCTCGCCCAGCAGGTGGCCCAGCTTCTCCCGCTTGGTGTCCAGGTAGCGGGAATTGTGACGATTGGGGCGGATCCGCAGGGGGACCCGCTCCACGATCTCCAGCCCGTGCCCCTGGAGGCCGTAGTACTTGCGAGGGTTGTTGCTCATCACCCGGAGCCGGTGGACCCCCAGCACCGAGATGATCTGGCTGCCGATCTGGTAGTCGCGGCTGTCCACCGGCAGCCCCAGCTCCATGTTGGCCTCGACGGTGTCCAGCCCCTGGTCCTGCAGGGCGTAGGCGCGGAGCTTGTCCATGAGCCCGATCCCCCGGCCCTCCTGCCGGAGGTACACCACCAGCCCGCTGCCGACCTTGGCGATCTGAGTCATGGCGCGATGCAGCTGGGCCTGGCAGTCACAGCGTTGAGAGCCGAAGACGTCGCCGGTTAGGCACTCACTGTGCACCCGGACCAGGACCGGCTCGGGCAGGGGCAGCTCGCCCAGGTACAGGGCGAGATGCACCGCTCCGGTGATCTTGTCGGCGAAGCCGACCGCCCGCCAGAGCCCTAGCTCGGTGGGGATCAAGGTCTCCGGCCCCCGCTCCAGCAGGCTCTCGGTGCGCCGGCGGTGGGCGATCAGGTCGGTGATCGTGATGATGGGGAATCCGTGGCGGCTGGCAAACCGCTCCAGCTCGGGCCGGCGCGCCATCGTCCCATCGTCACTGGCGATCTCGCAAACCACCCCGGCGGCGGTGATCCCCGCGAGACGGGCGAGATCGACGGCCGCCTCGGTGTGACCCGCGCGGACCAGGACCCCCCCGGCCTTCGCCCGCAGTGGGAACACATGGCCGGGCCGCAGAAAGTCGTCGGCCCGGAACTCCGGGTCGGCCAGTGCCCGCACCGTGGCGGCGCGATCGCTGGCGCTGATCCCGGTGGTCACCTCGTCGGAGGCCAGATCCACGGAGATCGCGAAGGCGGTCCCGTACCGGGAGGAGTTGCTCGACATCATGGGGGGCAGCTGCAGCTGGTCCAGCCGCTCGCCCTCCATGGCGACACAGATCAGCCCCCTCGCCTCCCGCATCATGAAGTTCACCTGCTCTGGGGTGATCGACTCCGCGGCGACGCAGAGGTCGCCCTCGTTCTCACGGTCCTCGTCGTCGAGCACCACGACGAAGTGCCCGGCGGCGAACGCGGCCAGCGCGTCAGGGATCGGGGTGAGCTTCAAGGGCATCTCAGCTCTTCGGCCGCTGGGGAGGCGCGGCCGAAGCGGGTTCCAGCAGCCGGGACACCAGCTTCGCCAGCTGGTCGGCCTCCAGGTTCACCGCCGAGCCCACCCGGTACCCGCCCGCCACGGTGACCTTCACCGTGTGGGGAATGAGGGAAACCTCCACCTCCGCTCCCTGCGGACCCTTGTCGGTCACCGAGACGAGGGTCAAGGAGCAACCGTCCACCGCCAGCGAGCCCTGGGGGACACAGTAACGGGAGACCCCGGAGGGCACCGAGATCCGCACAGCGAGGCCGTTGCCCTCCCGGGCGACCGACACCACCTTGCCCACGGCGTCCACGTGGCCGGTCATCAGATGGCCCCCGACCGGGTCGCCGAGCCGCAGGGCCGGCTCCAGGTTGACCGGATCACCGGCCCGCAGCAGGCCGAGGTTGGTGAGGCGAAGGGTTTGCGGGATCACCTCGACGGTCACCTGGGAGCTGGCGACCGAGACCGCGGTGAGACAGCACCCGTTGACGGCGACGCTGGCCCCCACCGCCAGCTCACCCCACCCCGAGGGGTGGGCCACGGTGAGGGGCCCGGGCAGCTGGCTGGGGATCCTCGCTATCAGCCCCTTGGCGGTGACGATCCCGGAGAACACCTCAGATCTCCGCGGTGAGGCGCAGGTCGGCGCCCACCCGCTCCACCGAGGTCCAATTGAGGCGCCAGGCGTCCGAGAGCGCGAGGACGCCGGGGCCGCCGATGGCGGACAGCGCATCCTGCCCCCCCAACACCAGCGGCGCCAGAAAGACCACCATCCGGTTGACCAGCCGCTCGGTGGTGAGGCGGCCCGCCAGCGTCGGCCCGCCCTCGACCAGAAGACTGGTGATCTCACGCCGTCCCAACTCCGCCAGCAGGGCTGGGAGGGAGACCCGGCCGTGGTCGGATGGCAGCTCCAGAAGCTCGGCGCCGGCGGCCCGGAGGAGGGCGGACTGCTTGTCCGGCATCGGGCCGGCGGCGGCGATCCAGGTCGGCGCCGTCCGGTCCGCCAGCAGCCGGGCTGAGACCGGGGTGCGCAGCTTGCTGTCGGCCACCACGCGCACCGGAGCCCGCCCCCCCTCGAGGCCGTGGCGCAGGGTGAGGGCGGGATCGTCGGCAAGGACGGTCCCCACGCCCACCATGACCGCGTCGTGGCGGCGGCGCAGCTCGTGGCCGTCGCGGCGGGCGGCCTCCCCGGTGATCCAGCGCGACTCGCCGGCGGCGGTGGCGACCTTGCCGTCAAGGCTGGCTGCCAGCTTCAGGGTGACGAACGGCCGGCCCGCCGTAACCCACACGGCGTAGAACTCGATGAGGCGGGTCGCCTCTTCGGCCCGCTGGCCGAGGATCACCTCGACCCCAGATTGGCGAAGGCGCTCCACCCCGCGCCCGTCGACAAGTGGGTTGGGGTCGAGGATGGCGGCGTGGACCCGGCGGACGCCGGCCTCCAGGATCCGCTCGGTGCAGGGACCGGTCCTCCCGGTCGTGCAGCAGGGCTCCAGGGTCACGTAGAGCTCCGCGCCCCGGGCCAGCTCCCCGGCGGCGGCCAGCGCCACAACCTCGGCGTGGGCACTCCCCGGGCCCGAGTGAAAGCCCTCGCCCACCACGACCCCGTCGCGGACCACCACCGCCCCCACCATGGGGTTCGGCGCGGTGGCGTACTCCGCCCGCGCGGCCAGGCCCAGCGCGCGGGCCATCGGGTCGGCTTCACTCCGCCGGGACATCGCCTGCATATCTCCCTGCAGGGGCAGGGAGATGGCCCGGACCAAGCCCGCGCCTGCCTTCTCCCATCCAGACTCAGGCCTCGCCTCTCGAGCTCGGCCCTCACTGTCGGCTCCGGAATCTCACCGGATCCTGCCGGCTCGGACCTTGGTCCGGGCTGGCTCGCGGGCTGTACCGCCGGTCGGGAATCGCACCCTGCCCCGAAGACGAGTAGAGATTACCACGGGAGACGGCGGCGCCGACCTTCCGGGGGGGCCCGAGAGCTTCCGAATTCGCTAAGATTCCCAGGTCCCGCCGAGGTGGTGGAATGGTAGACACGCTGCTTTGAGGGGGCAGTGAGCGCAAGCTCGTCCGGGTTCAACTCCCGGTCTCGGCACCAAGGGATTCGACCAGCCCCGGGCATCGGCCGGGCACGCCCCCATAGGGCGAGCGGGTTCCGGTTCTCAATCCGAGTCGGAAGGTAGACTTCTCCCCGGCTGGGTGAGCGCTGCCGCTTCCGCACCTCGCTGGGGCCGGCGGGCCCGGCGCAGCCTGATTGGAGGGTCGCGGTGCCGCGCCTCGAGAGTGGTCGCGCGGGGAACGACCCGGAGCCGGCTGGCGAAGGCGGAGCGGGCGGCTGGCGCCCCCGGCGTCGGGCCGAGGGGACGCGGACCGAGCAGGGCCTGGGGCCCACCTCCGGCTGGCTGGCAGTGCTCCCGCTGGCGATCTGGGGGCCCGGCCTCATGGTCATGTTGGCGGACACAGACGTGGGCAGCCTGGTCACGGCCGCCCAGTCCGGAGCCGAGTTCCGCTACGCCCTGGTTCTCCCTCTGGTGGTGCTGATCCCTGTCCTGTACCTGATCCAGGAGATGACCGTCCGGCTGGGGATCCTCACCGGCCGGGGCCACGGGGCCCTGATCCGCGAGCATTTCGGAGCGCGGTGGGCGACGCTTTCCGCGACCACCCTCATGGTCTCGGCCCTCGGCGCGCTGGTCACCGAGTTCGCCGGGGTCGCCGGGGTGGGCCAGATGTTCGGGGTACCAAGGCTGGTCACGGTGCCGGTCGCCGCGGCCTTCCTCCTGGGGATCGTCTCCACCGGCAGCTACCGGCGCTATGAGCGGATCGGGATCGCCGTCGGCCTGGCCGAGCTGGTGTTCATCCCCGCCATGGTCCTCGCCCATCCCGACCCAGGCGCCGCGCTCCGGGGGCTGACCCAGCTGCCGCTGGGAAACAGCTCGTTCCTGTTCCTCGTCGCCGCCAACCTCGGCGCCGTGATCATGCCCTGGATGATCTTCTACCAGCAGGGAGCCGTCATCGATCGCGGATTGAAGCCGGCGGCGATCCACCGCGAGCGCCGGGAGACGGCGGTGGGGGCGGTCTTGACCCAGCTGGTCATGATCGCCGTGGTGGTGGCGCTGGCGGCCACCGTGGGAACCCGCCACCCGGGGGCGACGCTGGTGACGGTGGGCCAGATCACCGGCGCCCTGCGTCCGTTCTTCGGCTCCACCCTGGCCCGGGTGCTCCTCGGAGTCGGCATCCTCGGCGCGGGGCTGGTGGCCGCCCTGGTCGCGTCCCTGGCCGGAGCCTGGGGAATCTCCGAGGTGTTCGGCTGGCAGCACTCCCTCAACCGCCGGCCGGGGCGCGCCACCGCGCCCTTCTACCTCACCTACTTCCTGGCGATCGCCGGGGGGGCGACCCTCGTGCTCACCCGGGTCGACCTGATCAGCCTCGCGGTCCACATCGAGGTCCTGAACGCTCTCTTGCTTCCCGTGGTGCTGGGGTTCCTGCTGGCCCTGGAGGCCCGGGCCCTGCCGGTGGGCCAGCGACGCACCGGATGGCGCCGCTGGGCGGTCGTGCTGATCTGCGCCGTGGTTGTGGCGGTGGGGCTGACGGCGATCCCGGCGGCCACCGGCCTCCGGTAGCAGAAGCCCCAGTCGGGCTACCCCAGGAGCTCTCCGGGCGCCGCCAGCCGGGCCACCACCGCATACAGGAACGCCGATGCGGTCATCCCGTCGATCACCCGGTGGTCGAAGGAGAGCGAGAGCACAGCGCATCTTGCCGGCAGCACCAGACCGTCCCTGACCACCGGGCGGTCCTGGATCTCGTGGATTCCGAGGGTGGCCACATTGGGCCAGTTGACGATCGGGGTGGCCAGCAGACCGCCCAGCCTGCCCCCGCTGGAGATCGTGAAGGTGGCACCGGTCACCTCTCGGGTGGACAGGCTCCCCTCCCGGGCCCCGGCCACCAGCCGATCGACCTCTCGCTGCAGGGCCGAGGGGGCTAGTTCGGCGGCCCCGCGCACCGTGGCGACCTTGAGGCCGTCGTCGGTCTGGACCGCGATCCCGAGATCCAGCTGCCGGTGGTAGACAACCTCCATCGCCTCCTCATCAAGGCTGGTGTTGAAGATCGGTTGCTCGGCGACCTGCGCCACCGTGGCCAAACAGACCAGGCCCAGGATCGAGACAGGGCCGCGCTCCCTGACCAGCGCCTCGGCGGCGTCCATCTCACAATCCAGGGCCACCGTGACCTGGGGAACCCGGCGGTGCGCCTCGGACAGCCGCTCCGCCATCACCCGGCGGGCGCCCCGAAGCGGAACCCGGCGCTCCCCCTCCGAGAGGTCGGCCATCCGGACCCGACCCCTCGGACCGGTGCCGCGCATCTCCTCCAGCCGCAGGCCGCGCTGCCGTGCCGCGCGCCGAACCGAGGGCAGCGCAGGAACGCGGGCGGTACCCGCCGGCGCCGCAGCAGGGGTCGGCCGCTCCGCGGGCCCCTCGGTCCGGGCCGCTGGCACCGGCACGGATCGCCCCGAGGGAGTTCCCGCCCGAACCCGAATCAGTGGGTCCCCCACCCGCACCACCTGGCCCTCCCGGGCCAGGAGCCGCTCCACCCGGCCGGCGAACGGCGAGGGGATCTCGACCGTCGCCTTGTCAGTGCCGATGACGCAGAGCACCTGGTCGCGGGTGACCACCGCTCCCTCCCCGACCCGCCATGCCACCAGCTCGCCCTCGGTCACCCCCTCCCCAAGGTCGGGCAGGCGGAACTCGGACGCCGGCGAGGGCACCCCCGCTGCGCCCGGTGCCGATGCGCCCTCGAGCGCGACCGGTTGGTCGGACGAGCCGTACGCCCCCCCGCCGGCCGGCTGCACCCGGAGCAGGACCTCGCCCACCCGGACCACCTGGCCTTCCCGGGCCAGGAGCATCTCCACCCGGCCGGCGAACGGCGAGGGGATCTCGACCGCGGCCTTGTCGGTGCCGATCACGCACAGCACCTGGTCACGGTCGATCACCGAGCCCTCCCGGACCCGCCACTCCACCACCTCTCCCTCGGCGACCCCCTCACCGAGGTCGGGAAGGCGGAACTCGGCCGCGTCAGGCATCAGAAGTCCAGGGTCGCGCGGGCGGCGGCGACCACCCGAGCCGCCGAGGGCAGCGCCTGCTCCTCAAGCTGGAACAGCGGAAACGGCATGTCCATGCCCGCCACCCGCAAGGTTGGGCCGAGGAGGGAGTCGGCCGCCTCCTCCTGGAGGATCGCGGCGATCTCGGCGGCCACCCCGCTGTGTCGGGGCGCCTCCTGGACGACCACCACCCGCCCGACCTGGCGAGCGGTGTCCAGCAGCAGGGCCCGGTCCAGCGGGTACAGGCTGCGCAGGTCCACCACCCTGGTGGAGACGCCGTCGACGCCGAGCCGCTCGGCCGCGTCCTCGGCCATCTCGACCATCGAGCCGAAGGCGAGAAGGGCGACGTCGGTCCCCGGTCGCACCACGACCCCACGGTCCAGCGCTCCGGCCTCGAACCGCTCCGGGACCTCTGCCCGTCCGCGCCGGTACAGCCGCTTGGGCTCCATGAAGATGACCGGGTCGCCACAGGCCGCGGCGGCCAGGAGCAGCTCCCCCGCCGCCCGCGGATCTGAGGGGACCACCACCCGCAGCCCGGGAACATGACTGAAGAGCGTCTCCGGTGAGTCCGAGTGCAGCTCGGGCGCCTTGGTGCCCCCCCCATAGGGCAGCCGAACAACCATCGGCAGCCCGTAGGCGCCGTTGGTGCGCCAGCGAAAGCGGCCCGCGTGGGAGACCAGCTGCTGGAAGGCCGGGTAGACGAACGCGTCGAACTGGATCTCGACGATCGGGTGCAGCCCAGCCAGGCACATTCCGATCGCGGCTCCGACGAACCCCGACTCCGCCAGCGGGGTGTCCACGACCCGGTCCGGTCCGAAGCGGGCCTGGAGGCCCGCGGTGGCGCGAAAGACCCCTCCGTTCACTCCGATGTCCTCGCCCAGCAGGACCGAGTCCGGGTCCGACTCCAGAATCTGGGCGAGCGCCCGGGCGATGGCCTCCACCATGTTGAGGTTGGCGCCCATCCTCAACCGGCCCTCGGGTATGAGGGCTCACGCAGGTGGTCTGGGGAAAGCGTCCAGGGAGTGCTCAGGTGGACCCGGTCAGCGATCTCCTCGAGCTCCGGGACCGGAACTGCCTCCAGCTGATCCCCGGCCAGCAGCATCTCTGCGACGGCGCTCTCCCGGATCTCCTCCAACGCCTCCAAGGTGGTCAGCCCGGCGTCGACCATCGCCGCCCCCGCCCGGCCCAGGGGCTCCATCCCCGCCCAGAGGCGGGCCCGCTCCGGGTCGCGGTACAGGGAGGGTTCGTCGGCGGTCCCGTGGGGCCCGAGGCGGTACCCCACAGCCTCAATCAGGGTCGGGCCGAGCCCCGCCCGACCCCGGGCCGCGGCCGCGGCGACCGCCTCGTAACAGGCGAACACATCGAAGCTGTCCACCCGGACCCCGGGGATCCCGTAGGCCGTGGCCTTGTCCGCCAGCCGCGTGACCTTGGTCTGTTGCTGGACTGGGGTGCTGATCGCCCACTGGTTGTTGGTGACCAGGAAGATCACCGGGGCCACCACCACAGCGGCCAGGTTGCAGGCCTCGTGGAAGTCGCCCGGGGAAGTCGAACCGTCACCACCGAAGGCGAGGGCGACAGTTGACTCTCCTCGCAGCCGCGAGCCCCAGGCTGCGCCCACGGCGTGGGGGTAGTTGGTGGCCACCGGAACGCAGATGGGTGCGGTGCGGTAGCGATGCACGTCGTACCAGCCCGCGGGATTCCCCCGCCACAGCAGCAGCGGGCTCTCGGGTGGGCACCCGCGCAACGTCGCCACGGCGTTCTGGCGGTAGGTGGGGAACAGCCAGTCCCGATCGTCGAGGGCGAGGACGGACGCCGCCTGCACCGCCTCCTCCCCGTAATAGGGCGGGTAGGTCCCAATCGTGCCCTGGCGCTGGAGGATCACCGCGCGCTCGTCGAATGCCCGAAGGCGGGCCATGGCGGTGTACAGCCGCAGTGCCAGGCCCTGCGGCAGCTGCCTCAGGGACCGACGGCGCTCGGCGGCCGGCGCCCCCAGCACCGAGGCGACACCGGCCATCAGCTCGCCACCGGGAGCGTCCGGGCCGGAGACCAGCTCAATCTCGCTCACGTCACCCCCGCCTTCGACTCCACCATCGGCTGGACCGGCCCGAACCGCGCCCGACGCCGGCGCCACGGGGACCCACCGCCGGCGCCGCAAGCCAGCTGGGCCGAAAGGCGCCCTGAGAGCTGCTCATCCCGACTGCCTCCTCAAGCGGGCTCCACTGTAGCAATGGGGAACGGGCGCGGGATCCCGCTACAGTTGGGCGCGGCGGCCGCCGGCCGCCGCCCTTGTTCCAGGAGCCAGAGTGAGCACCCTTCGAGCGGCCGACCAGCGCGTGCCGTCCCCCGCGACCGGAGCCGCCCCCACCCGGGCCGTCCTGCTGCTGGCGTACGGCAGTCCGCGCACCAAGGACGAGATCCTCCCCTACTACACCCACATGCGCGGGGGACGCGCTCCCCGCGCCGCGGCCCTCGCTGAGCTGGAGGCCCGGTACGCGGCGATCGGGGGGATCTCCCCCCTCACCGAGATCACCACCGCCCAGGCCGCAGCCCTGGCCAACCTCCTCCGGCGCGAGGAGGGACCCGAGTGGACGGTCCAGGTGGGGATGAAGCACATCCAGCCGTTCATCGAGGAGGCGGTGGCCGAACTTGTGGCCGAGCGGGTCACCGACGCGGTCGGGATCGTCCTCGCTCCGCACTATTCCTCGATGAGCGTCGCCGGGTACGTGGAACGAGCCCGGGCGGCCGCCGCCGGCACCGGGCTCCGACTTCACTTCGTCGAGGACTGGCACCTGGAGCCGTCGTACCTGGACTGGCTGGCTGCTGCGATCTCCGCCAAGCTGGCCGAGCTGAGTCCCGAGCGAGCGGCTTCCACCCTGGTGATCTTCACCGCCCACAGCCTGCCGGCCCGTCTGCGCGACCTGGGCGACCCCTACCCTGATCAGCTCGGGGAGACCGCCACAGCCGTCGCCGAACGCCTCGCCCTGCCCCGGTGGACGGTGGGCTGGCAGAGCGTGGCGCAGGACACCGGCGAGCCGTGGTTGGGCCCGGAGCTGCTGCAGGTGGTGCGCGACGCGGCGGCGGAAGGCACCAAGGACTTCATTGTGTGCGCGTGCGGATTCGTGGCAGACCACCTGGAAGTTCGCTTCGACCTGGACGTGGAGGCGCAGCAGGTGGCGGGGGAACTGGGCGTCTCCATCGCCCGGACGGCGATGCCCAACGACGACCCGGCCTTCATCCGAGTCCTCTACGGGCTGGCCCTCCGAGGGATGGCCGCACCGGCTTGATCCCCCACCGGCTGGCCGTGGTGGGCGCCGGGGTGTCCGGGCTGGCCGCCGCCCAGGAGCTGGTCCGGCGCTCCGACCTGGCGGGGATCGCGAGCGAAGTGATGGTCTTCGAGGCCCAGGGCCAGGTGGGGGGCAGGGTCAAAAGCGAGTCGTTCCAGGGGGCCAGCATCGACCTTGGAGCGGAGAGCATGCTGGTCCGCAGCCCCGAGACGATGGCGGCCCTCGGCGCCCTCGGGCTCGCCGACCAGGTGGTGCGACCGGGCACGACGGCGGCCTCGATCTGGAATGGCCGACGCCTTGTTCCCATGCCCAGGTCCACCGCGCTGGGTGTCCCTCCGCACCCGCTGCGCTGGGAGGTGATTCGGCTCCTCGGCCTGCTCGGAAGTGCGCGGGTGGCCGCCGAGCCTTGGCTGCGGGGCTCACGGCCGGGAGCCGACGACCCGCTGGGACCCTTCCTGGCGGGGCGGATCGGCCATACGGCGGTCCGGCGGCTGGTGGATCCGCTGCTCGGCGGGATCTATGCGGGGTCGACCGAGCTGCTCAGCATCGGAGCCGTCGCTCCGCACCTGCTGGCCGCCCTCGACCGGGATCACAGTCTCCTGCGGGGACTCCGACAGCCCTCCCCGGCGTCTCCAGCGGTCGGCTTCATCTCCTTGAAGGGCGGACTGCAGACCCTTCCCTTGGCCCTGGCGCGCGCCCTGCCACCCACCGCTCTGCGCACCGGTACCGCGGTCCGCCGGCTGTCCCGAGGGGCAGGGGACTCGATCCGGGTGGAGATGGATGGAGGTGACTCGGTGGAAGTCGACGGTGTAGCACTGGCGGTGCCCGCGCCAGCGGCTGCCCAGCTCATTCAGGGGATCTCAGGAGAGCTGGCCCGGGAGCTGGGCAGGCAGGAGTACTCGAACGTCGCAACCTTGACCATGGCATACCCCGCGGCGGCCCTTCCCCAGCGGCTTCCGGGCAGCGGCTTCTTGGTGCCCCGAGGCCGGGGACGGGTGGTCACCGCCTGCACCTTCCTCGACCAGAAGTGGCCCCACCTGCGGGAGCCGGGGCTGGTGATGCTCCGGGCCTCGGCGGGGAGCGTGGGCGAGGAGTGGCCCCTGGAGGTGGACGACGCCACCCTGGTCACCTCCGTCCACACCCACCTGCGTCGCTTCCTGGGCCTGAGACAGGTGCCAATCGCGGTTCGCGTCCAGCGCTGGCAACCGGCACTCCCGCAATACCGTGCCGGGCACCTCTCGTGGTGCGCCCGGGTGGATGGGATGACAGCGAGCCTCCCAGTCCGCCTGGCGCTCTGCGGCTCCTCCTTCCGCGGAGTGGGCCTTGAGGCCTGCCTCAGAGACGGCGCCCGGGCCGGGGCCAGCCTCTGGGAGCAGGTTGCACACGCCCCGAGCGGTACCTCAAGTGCGCCCGTGACAGAATCGGACCACAATGCCTGAAATCGGCCCCCAGCCCCAGGCCGAAGAGGCCATCGCCGCGGTCCGGACCCTACTCTCCTGGATGGGGGACGACCCGGAGCGCCCGGCGCTGCGCGACACCCCCAGCCGGGTGGCCGAGAGCCTGCGCGAACTCACCGCCGGCTCCCGCACCGACGTGGCCGCCATCCTGGCAGAGGGTGCCTTCGAGGCGGACCAAGATCAGATGGTGCTGGTCTCTGGTCTCAAGTTCCACAGCCTCTGCGAGCACCACCTCCTCCCCTTCTTCGGGCAGGCCCACATCGCCTACCTGCCCCAGGGCCGACTGGTGGGCCTCAGCAAGCTGGCCCGAGCGGTTGCCGCCTTCTCCCGCCGACTGCAGGTGCAGGAGCGTATGACTGAGGAGATCGCCCAGGCCCTGGATGCAGCGTTGGGACCGCGCGGAGTCGGGGTGGTCGTGGAAGCTGAGCACCTGTGCATGAGCATGCGGGGGGTGGGGCAACCGGGGCACCGCACCGTGACCGTGGCGATGACCGGTCGCTACCGGACCGATCCGGGCCTTCGGACCGAGCTCCTGGGTCTGATCCGGCGTCAGGACCCGTGACCCTGCCGGCGGCGGCCTCCCTCACCCGCGACCAGACCGGAAGGTTGCTGGTCGCGATGGGACATCCCTCCTACCGCGGAGATCAGCTCCGTCGCCACCTGTGGCGCGGTCGAGCAGATGGGTTCGACGCGATGCGGGACCTTCCCGCCCGACTCCGCGCCGAGCTTCCAGCGGCGCTGCGGTGGTCCAGCCTCGAGCTGTTGGGCTCGCAAGCGGCGGACCGTGGCCTCACCGACAAGCTGCTCTTTGGGACGAGCGCCGGCCACGAGGTGGAGGCGGTGATGATCGCGCACCCCGGCGCGGAGGGGACCCGGGCGCGCCAGACCGTCTGCGTCAGCTCCCAGGCGGGATGCGCCATCGGGTGCGTCTTCTGCGCCACCGGCCGCCTCGGGCTCAGGGCCAACCTTGAGGCGGAGGAGATCGTCGACCAGGTGCTGGAGGCCTCCCGAAGGTGGGCCAGGCAGGGCCAGGGAAGTCCCACCAACGTGGTCTACATGGGGATGGGGGAACCCCTGCAGAACTACTCCGCGGTGGTGGATTCCGTGCGATTGCTCCACGAATGGGGCATCCCGCTCCGGCAGGTGGTGATCTCCACGAGCGGGATGGCTCCCGAGATCCGACGTCTGGCCGGCGAAGGGCTTCCGGTGCGACTCGCGATCTCCCTGCACGCTGCCGACGACGAGCTGCGCGAGCGGCTGGTGCCACTCAATCGCCGCTATCCCATCTCCACCCTCATCGAGGCCGCGCAGGAGTTCACCGCCAAGACCGGCCGACGGGTCAGCCTGGAGTACGTTCTGATCCGCGGGGTCAACGACGATCTCGGCTCGGCCGAGAGGCTGCGCGGCCTGGCCGCCCGCGTCCACGGCCACGTGAACCTCATCCCCATGAACCCCATCCCCGGCAGCGACCTGCGGGCGCCTGGCCCGGGGGCGTGCCGCGAGTTTGCCGGCAGGGTGGGGCCTCGAGCCACCATCAGGTTCTCCCGGGGCGACCGAGCGAGTGCCGCCTGCGGCCAGCTCCGCGCCGCGCTCGGGGCCAATTCCAAGAGCGAGAGGCGGGCGGCGGCCCTGGAGCTGGCCCTGGCGGCTCCGGCCGGCGGGGCGGCCGCCGGTTTCAACCCCTCCCCGAGCGCTCGATCTTGAGCTGGCTTCACTGGGCCCTGACCTGGCAGTTCGACCCCTCGGTCTGGCTGGGCTGCGCACTGGCGCTGCTCGTCTACCCCAGACTCCCCGGTGCCCGGCGCGACCGCCGGGCGCTGCTCTGGGTCCTCGGGGTCCTGGTGGTGCTGGTCTCCCTGGAGTCGGCGATCGACGTCATCGGCGACAGCTACCTGTTCAGCATGCACATGGGGCAGCACCTGTTGCTCTCCATGGTCGGGCCCCCGCTCATGATCGCCGGGATACCGTCCGCCGCTGTGGACGCGCTGCTCCGGGCCCGGGTTGGCAACTTCGTTCGGGTGCTGGTCTCCCCCTACTTCGCCGGGCCGGCGTACTTCGCCGTCCTGGTGATCTGGCACTGGCCCCCGTTCTTCGACTACGCCCTCTACCACCCGCTGGTCCACGTACTCCAACACCTAAGCTTCCTTGGCGTCGGCTTCCTCTTCTGGTGGGCGGTGCTGGTCCACCGCCCGCAGGAGCGCTGGAACCTCACCGGGCTTGGGGAGGTCGCCTACCTCACCGTGGGAGCGCTGCCCGCTGTCGTGGTGGGCCTCACCCTGGCCCTGCTGCCCACCCCGGTCTACGGCTTCTACCTCCACCGCTCCATCCACCTGGGGATGGGGGCGCTCGCCGACCAGCGTCTCGGCGGACTGCTGATGTTCGTCTTCGACAACGCCCTGATGGCGGCGATGGCGGGCTGGTACCTCTGGCGGCTGTTCCCCGCGGACGGGTCCGACGAGGCTCGGCTCCGTGTCGAGCCTTGAGGCCGTAGGGGACCGCCCGCCGGCTGCGGTACCGGCCCGGTCGTCCAGGTGGCTGGGTCCCGACCGGCTGGCGATCGCGCTGGCCTGCCTCTGGGGGGTGGACGGCGTCCTCCAGCTCCAGCCCAGCATGTTCACCTCCGCCTTCCCCACCCAGATCCTCTACAACGCCGCCCTCATGTACCAGCCCCCGGGTCTGGGAAGCTTCCTCCTGGTCGTCGCCCGTCAGGAGGCGGCCCATCGGGTCCTGCTCACCGTCGTGATCGCGGTGGTCCAACTGGCCCTGGTGGCCGGGCTGCTGTGGCCTCGGACCCGGGCCGGAGCGCTGTGGGCATCGGCGCTGTGGGCGGCCCTCATCTGGGTCTGCGGTCAGGGCCTTGGCTTCATGGCCACCGGCACGGCGCAGCTGGAGTCCGGCGCACCCGGCTCCGCCCTCATGTACCTTGCCATCTCCCTTCTGGCCCTGTCCGGCCTGCGATCCGGACACATCCGCTGGAAAGTGGCGGGCGGCGTGTGGAGCGCCTATTGGGCCATCGGCGCCGTCCTGCACATCCCCCTGCGCTACTCGCCGGGGGCGGTTCTCGCCTACAACTTCCAGACCGCTGCCCAGAGCCAGCCCGGAGCGTTGAGCGGGATCGACTACCGCATCGCTCAGCTCGCGTACAGCTGGGGCCCCGAGGTGGCAGGCGCGCTGGCCCTCTGCGAACTCGCCATCGCCGCCGCCATCTGGCTGCCGACCTGGCGAACCAGGGTCATCTGCGCGGGGCTGCTGGCAACGGTGCTGTTCTGGGTCTTCGGCCAAGCCTTCGGAGGCATCTTCCAGGGCGTGGCCACCGACCTCAACACCGGGCCGCTGGTCTGGCTGCTGGGATTGGCGGCCCTGGGCTCGGCCTCCCCGCTGAACTCAGCCGCGCGACCCAGGACCCCCAACGGGCAAAGAAAAAGAGACCCGGCGATGACCTACTCTCCCACCCCGTTGCCAGGGCAGTACCATCGGCGCTGACGGGCTTAACTGCTGTGTTCGGAATGGGAACAGGTGTTTCCCCGTCGCTATCGTCACCGGATCTCTCTTTAGTGAGATTGGAGCGCCGCCGCGCGGCGGCCGGCGCTACCCAGAGCGCGCTGATAGGAGACCGCAGCGCCCCGAGGGTGCGCCCGCGAACAGTGTGGCAGAGATGGTCAAGCCCTCGACCGATTAGTACCGCTCAGCTCAAAGCATTGCTGCCCTTACACCCGCGGCCTATCAACCAGGTGGTCTACCTGGGGTCTTACCCGGTTAACCCGGTGGGAGATCTAATCTTGGAGTGGGCTTCGCACTTAGATGCTTTCAGCGCTTATCCCTTCCGGACATGGCTACCCGGCGGTGCTCCTGGCGGAACAACCGGTGCACTAGCGGTCCGTCCAACCCGGTCCTCTCGTACTGAGGTCGGCTCTCCTCAAATCTCCTGCGCGCACGGCGGATAGGGACCGAACTGTCTCACGACGTTCTAAACCCAGCTCGCGTACCGCTTTAATGGGCGAACAGCCCAACCCTTGGGACCTGCTCCAGCCCCAGGATGCGACGAGCCGACATCGAGGTGCCAAACCATCCCGTCGATATGGACTCTTGGGGAAGATCAGCCTGTTATCCCCGGGGTACCTTTTAGCCGTTAAGCGACGGCGCTTCCACATGCCACCGCCGGATCACTAGTCCCAGCTTTCGCTCCTGCTCGACATGTCTGTCTCACAGTCAAGCACCCTTGTGCACTTACACTCGACACCTGGTTGCCGACCAGGCTGAGGGTACCTTTGGGCGCCTCCGTTACCTTTTGGGAGGCAACCGCCCCAGTTAAACTACCCGCCAGGCACTGTCCCTGACCCGGATCACGGGCCCAGGTTAGACACCCAGAACGACCAGAGCGGTATTTCAATGATGACTCCACGGGAACTAGCGTTCCCGCTTCCCAGTCTCCCGCCTATGCTACACAAGCCGTCCCAAGCGCCAATGCCAAGCTGCAGTAAAGGTCCCGGGGTCTTTCCGTCCTGCTGCGCGTAACGAGCATCTTTACTCGTAGTGCAATTTCGCCGGGTCCGTGGTTGAGACAGTGGAGAAGTCGTTACGCCATTCGTGCAGGTCGGAACTTACCCGACAAGGAATTTCGCTACCTTAGGATGGTTATAGTTACCACCGCCGTTTACCGGCGCTTAAGTTCTGAGCTTCGCGACCCGAAGGTCGCTAACCCGTCCCCTTAACGTTCCAGCACCGGGCAGGCGTCAGTCCGTATACGTCGTCTTGCGACTTTGCACGGACCTGTGTTTTTAGTAAACAGTCGCTTCTCTCTGGTATCTGCGACCGCACCCAGCTCAGGAGGAAAACTCCATCACCGGACACGGCTCCCCTTCTCCCGAAGTTACGGGGATAATTTGCCTAGTTCCTTAACCACAGTTCACCCGATCGCCTTGGTATTCTCTACCTGACCACCTGAGTCGGTTTCGGGTACGGGCCGCCATGACACTCACTAGAGGCTTTTCTTGGCAGCATGGGATTACTCACTTCGCCTAAATCGGCTCGGCGTCAGGTCTCAGGCTTATGGCACACGGATTTGCCTATGTGCCGCCCTACACCCTTCCTCCGGGACAACCATCGCCCGGTAGAGCTACCCTCCTGCGTCAC
>DAHUYV010000089.1 GCA_027306885.1 Candidatus Dormiibacterota bacterium | reverse complement strand
GATGAAGGCTTGGGGGGACGCCTCGAGGCCATCCACCACGGTCTCGTCGACCGGGATCGCCCCCGCGGCAACCTGGGGCTCCACCTCGTTCCGGAACGCCGGGGCGAGGTCCGAGTGATCGCCAACCAGGAAGCCCTCCAGGCGCAGGCGCCGCCCGATCGCCAGGGGAAGATTCCGGATCCCCACCTCCGGACCGGTGGCGTTGTACTGCGAGATGGCGCCGCACATGGCCACGCGGCCGTGCTGATTGAGGAGCGAGATCGCCGCCTCCAGCTGCGCCCCGCCCACGTTGTCGAAGTAGACGTCGATCGGCTGGCCGGCGCTGGCCAGCCGGAGCTGTTCCACCAGGTCGTCGCAGTGGTAGTTGAAGGCCGCGTCGAAGCCGCGGCGGTCCAGCAGGTGCTGGACCTTCCGGTCGGATCCGGCGCTGCCGATGACCCGGGCGGCCCCATGGAGGCGGGCCAGCTGGCCCACCATCCCGCCCACCGCTCCGGCGGCCGCCGAGACGAAGACCGTCTCCCCGGGCTTGAGGGCAGCGACCCGGAGGAGGCCCACGTAGGCCGTAAGCCCGGGCATCCCCAGCGCCCCGAGATAGGCGGAGAGGGCGATTCCCGGCGCCGGGTCGAAGCGCTGGAAGGCCGCCGGCGGGCCGCTGGCCCAGTCACGCCACCCGAGGTGATGCAAGACGTGATCGCCCCGCTGGAGGTCGTCACCTCCGGAGACCACCCGGCCCACGGCCGCTCCGGTCATCGGCTCGTCCAGTTGGAACGGCGGCACGTACGAGGGGCGGTCGTTCATCCTTCCGCGCATGTACGGGTCGACTGAGATGAAGAGGTTGCGGACCAGGACCTCCTGCGGCTGCCGCTCGACGCTCCGCACTCGCAGCTGGAAGTCGCTGGGCTGGGGCCACCCCGTCGGGCGGCGCACCAGCAGCACCTCTCGGACCTCGAGCCGGCCACTCTCCACGCCTTCATTCTGGGGCCGCAAGGGGTGCTTGAAGGGTGGGGCAAGTGCGTGCCGGGGCTGCCGCCTTGGGTTCTGGTGCCCATCTTCGATCTCGCTAAGGGCACTCTACCGGGGCGGTTGGCCCCTCTGAACGGCCCTGGTGTGGAGACTCGCCGAGGGGGGCCTGGCCGCAACTGACCCTAGAATGACTCAATTGGGAACTCAGTTCGCTGACCTCGCCCCGCACCTGGACTACCTGGGGCCATCCGAGGTCGCCACCCTGGAACGGGCCTTCGCGGTCGCTGAGGAGGCGCACCGGGGCCAGCTGCGCCTCTCTGGCGAGCCGTACATCTCGCACCCGCTGGCGGTGGCCCAGCTCCTGGCGGAGATGCACCTGGACACCGACGCCCTGGCGGCGGCCCTACTTCACGACGTGGTCGAGGACACCGCCATCACCTCGGAAGAGATCCGGGAGCAGTTCGGCGCTCCGGTGGAGAAGCTGGTGGAGGGGGTGACCAAACTGGGGCGAATCAAGCTCCACTCCCAAGCCCAGGTTCAGGCCGAGAACATCCGCAAGATGCTGATCGCCATGGCGGAGGACCTCCGGGTGGTCCTGATCAAGCTTGCGGACCGGCTCCACAACATGCGCACCATCGCCCCCTTGCCGGAAGAGCGCCGGCGCCGGATCGCCCAGGAGACGATGGACATCTACGCTCCGTTGGCGCACCGGTTGGGGATGGGCCAGGTCAAGGCCGAACTCGAGGATCTCGCCTTCTCCGTACTCGACCACGACAACTACGAGCGGGTCCGTCAGGAGATCCTCTCGCGCCGCCGGCTGCGGGAGACCGCCCTGGAGCTGGCGCGCGAGCGGCTCAGCAGACAGCTGGAGGTGGCGGAGCTGACTGCGGAGGTGGCGGGTCGGCCCAAGAACATCACCAGCATCTACCGCAAGATGCAGCAGGGCGGGCGCTCGATCGGGGAGATCTACGACCTGGTCGCCCTGCGGGTCATCTGCGAGGACGTCAAGGCCTGCTATGGCGCTCTGGGCGTTGTCCACTCGCTCTGGAAGCCGATCCCCGGGCGCTTCAAGGACTACATCGCCATGCCCAAGGGGAACGGGTACCAGTCACTGCACACGACGGTGGTGGGCGAAGGGGGCGAGCCGGTCGAGATCCAGATCCGCACCTGGGAGATGCACCGGACCGCGGAGGAGGGGATCGCGGCCCACTGGCACTACAAGGAGGGCACCAGAGCCGACCAGCGCCTCGACGAAGGCTTCGGCTGGCTGCGGTCCCTCCTGGAGTGGCAGAAGGAGGTGCTGGACGCCGAGCGCTTCGTCGAGCACGTCCGCCTCGACGTCTTCCAGGACGAGGTCTTCGTCTTCACCCCCAAGGGGGACGTCCTCTCGCTGCCGGCGGGATCCACCGCCATCGACTTCGCCTATCGGATCCACACCGACGTCGGGCACCGTTGTCTCGGCGCCAAGGTGAACTCCCGGATGGTCACCCTGGACCACCGGCTGCAGAACGGCGACATCGTCGAGATCCTGACCACCCGCTCCGAGCGCCACGGGCCCAGCCGGGACTGGCTGAAGTTCGCCCGCACCAGCAGCGCCCGGGAGAAGATCCGCCAATGGTTCAAGCGCGAGCGCCGCGAGGAGAACGTCGCCCGCGGCCGAGAGCTGCTGGATCGGGAGCTGCGCCGAATGCGCGGAGCCCAGCTCCCGGCGATCCCCGCCGGTCGCCTCCAGGAGTTGGCCCGGGAGTTCCGGATCCCCGATCTTCCCGACTTCTTCGCGGCCATCGGGTACGGGGAGGTCTCCGCCCGGGCGGTGGTGCTGCGCTGGGCAGCGGCGGAGGAGGGCGCCGCCGCCCCCGCCGCCGGCCCGGCGATTCCGCTGATCTCGCGGCCCAGCCCCGGCGGGGGCGTGAAGGTGGCCGGACTCGGCGACCTCCTCACCACCATCGCCAGATGCTGCAAGCCGGTCCCGGGGGAGCCGATCCGCGGCTACGTGACCAGAGGGCGGGGGGTGACCGTCCATCGCACTGGCTGCGCCAACATCGTCCACGCCGCTGATCCCCGGCGGATCGTCCAGGTGGAGTGGGACGCGGACAGCCGCCAGGTGTACCCGGTCCGGCTGCGCATCGAGGGCCGGGACCGGACCGGCCTGCTCCGCGACGTGGCCACGGCGATCGCCGAGAGCAAGGTCAACCTCAGCGGTGCGGCGGTGGAGGTCGAGAGCAAGAACCAGGCGGTGATCTCCACGGTGGTGGAGGTGACCAGCCTTACCGAGCTGAGCCGGCTTCTGGAGCGGCTGGAGGGGGTGCGCGACGTGGTCCAGGTGGTGCGCGAGGGCGGCTGACCCCAGTCCGGTGTGGCCCTCCCCTTAGACTCGAGGCGCAGTGGCTGGCATCTCTCGTCCCCGCGGCACCGATGACCTGCTGCCGGAGCCCCTGGCCCGCATGGCGCGGGTTCTGGACGCCGGCCTTGAAGTGGCATCCGGCTTCGGGTACCGGCAGGTGGAGACCCCGATCTTCGAGGCCACCGAGCTCTTTGTCCGGGGGGTGGGGGATAGCACTGATGTGGTCACCCGGGAGATGTACACCTTCGCCGACAGGGGGGGCCGCTCCCTCACCCTGCGACCCGAGGGCACCGCACCGGTGGTGCGGGCCTTCTGGGAGTCCGATCTGCGCCAGGCGCCGCTGCCGGTGCGGCTCAGCTACGCCGGGGCGATGTTCCGCTACGACCGGCCGGGTAAGGGGAGGTATCGCCAGTTCCACCAGTTCGGGGTGGAGGCCATCGGAGACTCTGAGCCGGAGCTGGACGCGGAGGTGATCGCGGTGGCCTGGCGCTGGCTGCAGGGGCTGGGAGTGGAGGGGATCAGCCTCCAGCTCAACAGCATCGGCGACCAGGAGTGCCGCCCCGCGTACCGCCAGGCCCTGCTCGACTACTTCGAGCCCCTCGCCTCCCAGCTTCCCGCTCTCGACCGGGAGCGGCTCCGGCGCAATCCCCTGCGGGTCCTGGACAGCAAGGAGTTGGCCGCCTCGGGGCTCCTGGAGGGAGCGCCGCGCACCGTGGATCACCTGTGCAGCAGCTGTCGGGAGGCCTTCGAGAGGGTGCGGCTGGCGCTGACCGCCTACGGAATACCGTTTCAGATGAACCACCGACTGGTCCGGGGCCTGGACTACTACGTCCGCACCGCGTTCGAGGTCTGGCACGAGCAGTTGCAGGGGGCGCAGAACTCCCTCTTCGGCGGGGGCCGGTACGACGGCCTATCGGAGCTGTTGGGGTACCCGCCGGCCCCGGGGGTCGGGTTCGCCGCCGGGCTCGAGCGGGTCGCGATGCTGGCGCCGACGGTCCCGGCGGGTCCGCCGCCGGCGCTGGCCGTGCTCTCGGCTCCGCCGGCCGATCCCGGGGCCGCGATCGCGGCGGCGGACCGGGTCCGGCGCCGGGGCATCCAGGTGCTCTGCGACGCGGGCGGCCGCAGCCTGCGCGCCAAGCTCTCCTGGGCCGAGCGAGCCGGGGTCCGGGGGGTCCTGATCCTGGGAGAATCGGAGCTGGAGCGGCGGACGGTCACCGCCCGCCTCCTGGCCGACAGGACCCAGGTGGAGCTTCCCCTTCGAGCGCTGGAGGAGGCGGTGCCGGCCTGGTTGGAGGGCGCCAAGGCGGTGGGGGAAGGCACCAGGTGAGAGGCAGGACGATGTGCGGGACGCCACGCCTCGCCCAGCAGGGTGAGCGGGTGGTGCTGGCCGGGTGGGTGAACCACCGACGCGACCACGGCGGCCTCACCTTCATCGACCTTCGCGACCACACCGGTGTCGTGCAGCTGACCTTCAACCCTGAGGTGGCCCCCGAGGCGAAGCTGGTCGCGGACCGGTGCCGTCTGGAGTGGGTCCTGCGCGTGGAGGGGCAGGTCGCGCCGCGCCCCGAGGGCAGCGACAACCCCAACCTCGCCACCGGGGAGGTGGAGGTGCGGGTGGAACTCTGCGAGGTTCTCGCCCAGGCGGAGGCGATGCCCCTCAGCACCGCCGATGAGGCGTTGGCCGATGAGCGGGTGCGCCTGCAGTACCGCTATCTGGACCTGCGCCGGCCGCGGATGCAGCGCAACCTCCGGGCCCGCCATCGCTTCGTCAAGGCGCTCCGCGACGTCGGCGACCAGCTGGGCTTTGTGGAGATCGAGACCCCGACGATGGTGCCGAGCACGCCCGAGGGGGCCCGCGACTTCCTCATCCCCAGCCGGCTCTGGCCCGGCCACGTCTGGGCCCTTCCCCAGTCGCCCCAGCTCTACAAGCAGCTCTCGATGGTGGGCGGATTCGACCGCTACATGCAGATCGCCAGGTGCTGGCGGGACGAGGACCTGCGGGCCGACCGCCAGTTCGAGTTCACCCAGCTGGACTTGGAGATGTCGTTCGTGGATGAGGAGGACGTCTTCTCGGTTCTGGAGGCGATGGTCTCCTTTGCCTGGGAGAGCGCCTTCGAGACCAAGGTGCCCATCCCATGGCCCCGCATCCCCTTCGCGGACGCGATGGCCCGCTTCGGGTCCGACAAGCCCGATACCCGCTTCGGCCATGAGCTCTCGGACGTCTCCGCGGTCTTCGCCGGCTCGTCGTTCCGGGTCTTCCGCCAGGCCCTGGAGGAGGGCGGGGCGGTGGTGGCCCTCCGGGTGCCGGGAGGAGGAGATCTGACCCGGGGGGAGCTGGAGGGGGCCTGGCTGGAGGTGGCCCGCACCTATGGGGCGGCCGGGCTCGCCTACGCCTGGCTCCGGGAGGGCGGGTATGAGGGAGGGATCGCGAAGTTCATCGCCGAGGAGGAGGCGGGCCGACTGACCGCGGCGCTCTCGGCGGCACCTGGAGACCTTGTAGTTTTCACTGCCGGGCACCGGCGGGTGGCGCAGACGGCCATGGGCGCCGTCCGGCTTCACGCGGCACGACGCTTCGGGTGGATCCCCGAGGGGCGGTTCGACTTCCTCTGGGTCACCGAGTTCCCCCTCTTCGAGCTCGACCCGCTGACCGGGCGGGTCTCTCCGATGCACCACCCCTTCACCCAGCCCCATCCCGACGACTGGGGACTGTTGGCATCGGCGCCGGAGAAGGTCCGCTCCCGGGCCTATGACATCGTCTGCAACGGGGTGGAGCTGGGCAGCGGGTCGCTGCGGATCACCGATCCCCAGCAGCAGTCGGCGATCTTCTCCGCCCTCGGCTTCAGCCTCGAGGAGGCCCGCACCAAGTTTGGCTTTCTCCTGGAGGCCTTCCGCTACGGGCCCCCGCCCCACGGCGGCTTCGCCGCGGGGATCGATCGGATGGTGATGGTGGGAGTGGGGGAGAGCTCCATCCGCGAGGTGATCGCGTTCCCCAAGACACAGACCGGCGGCGATCCGATGACCGGCTCTCCGACGCCAGTTGCCCCGGAGCAGCTGGAGGAGGTCGGGCTGCAGCTCAGCCCCAAGGCGCCCCGGCCGTCCGCTGGGGGGTGAGGGGGATGGGGCGTGGTACGGTGGACGGGGCCCGGGGCCCCGTCGTTTGCCAGCGCCCGACCCTAGTGATGAATGATCCGGGAGCGCCGACAGAGCTGGCGGCCCACAAGCCCCCTCGAGGGGACGTGGAAAGCCGCGTGAGGCGCACCCACCTGGTGGTGCAGGGATCGGAACCAGGCCGGCGGGTGTCCCCGGGCCACGTCGGCGGGGGTTTGGAGATGGGCTGTCTGGGGGATGTACTCCAGTGATGACTTCCAACACGGGGGCGCAGACCGAGCTCCGGATCCCCGCCGATCCCCAGTACATCGTGGTCGCCAAGCGAGCCGCCGCCGGAATGGCCAGCGTCGCCGGGCTCGGGGTGGAAGCCCTGGATGAGCTGAACATCGCTATCGCCGAGGCCTGCGAGCACACCATCGGGGCTGCCCTTTCCGCGGGTCTCAGCGACGCCAAGCTGAGGATCGCCTTCCGGGTCCAGGAGGACGCCCTTCGGGTGGACGTTCGCCTGATCCACGGGCGGACCGAGCCGGGGCCCGCCCTCAGCAGCACGAGGGATCAGCGCGAGGCGCTCGACCTCGCCATCCACATGCTTCGCTGCTTCGCCGACGACGTCGACTTCCAGGCGGTGGGGAGCGGGCTGATGCACGTCCGTCTGGCCAAGTATCGACTGCGGTGACCGAGGCGGGGTCCCGAACCAGCCCCACCCGCTACGACCGCGAACTCCAGCACCAGCTCTTCGAGGAGTATCGGCGCAACCGCTCCCCGGCGGTGCGGGAGCGGCTGGTGGACCAGTACCAGGCGCTGGTGCGCTCACTGGCGCGCCGCTTCGCCGGCCGCGGCGAGCCGCTGGAGGACCTGGAGCAGGTGGGCTTCCTCGGCCTCATCGCCGCCATCGAGCGCTTCGATCCCGACCTGGGTCTGGAGTTCACCACCTTCGCGACCCCGACGATCCTCGGGGAGATCAAGCGCTACTTCCGGGACAAGAGCTGGGCGGTCCGGGTGCCCCGGCGGCTCCAGGAGACCTACGCCAAGGTGGTGCGGGTGCAGCAGGAGCTCGGGCAGGAGCTGGGTCGGAGCCCAACCGTGGCCGAGATCGCGACCCACTTGGAGCTGGAGCCCGACGAGGTGCTCCAGGCGCTGGAGGCGGGTCCGGCTCATCGGGCGGTATCGCTCGACGCCCCGGCCCAAGGGGCCGACGAGGACCAGGAGGTGGGCGACCGGGTGGGGATCGTGGACGAGAACCTCGGCCGCATCGAGCTCCAGAACGTGCTCTCGTCAGCGCTGCGCCACCTCACCCCACGTGAGCAGGAGATCATGATCCTTCGCTTCGTGGAACAGCTGCCCCAGACCGAGGTGGCACGACGCCTGGGGATCAGCCAGATGCACGTCAGCCGCCTGCAGCGGGCGGCGCTGGAGCAGTTGCGTCGGGAGGTGCCCGAGGCGGGGTGATCGCCGGCCGACTGGTAGAATCCAGCCGACCCGCCACGGATTGAGATCAAGTGCTCAGCCAGCAAATCCGCACGCTCTTTTTGCAGTTCTTCCAGGCTCGCGGCCACCTTCTGGTGCCCAGCGCGTCCCTGGTTCCCCACGACGACCCCAGCCTCTTGCTGGTCGGGGCCGGGATGGTTCCCTTCAAGCCCTATTTCCTCGGCCGCCAGGAGCCGCCCGCGCCCCGGCTGACCTCCTGTCAGCGGGCCTTTCGCACGGTGGACATCGACGAGGTGGGGAGCAGCCCCCGGCACGACACCTTCTTCGAGATGCTGGGCAACTTCAGCTTCGGCTCCTACTTCAAGGAGGAGGCCATCGCCTTCGCTTTCGAGTTCCTGGTCGATGACCTCGGGCTGGACGCCGGGCGCCTCCACTACAGCGTCCACCCCGACGATCTGGAGTCGGAGCGCCTCTGGCGCAAGGTGGCGGGGGTGGGTCCGGACCGGATCGTTGCCCTGGAGGACAACTTCTGGCAGGCCGGGCCCACCGGCCCCTGCGGTGTGGACAGCGAGATCTACTACGACCTCGGGCCCGAGCACCAGCGGAGCCCCGGGGAGGTCCCGGGCACCGGAGACCGCTTTCTTGAGGTCTGGAACCTGGTCTTCATGGACTCCGAGCGGTTGGATGACAGCACTATCCGGCCGCTGGCCCGCAAGGGGGTGGACACCGGGATGGGGATGGAGCGCATCTCCATGGTGGTCCAGGGCAAGCCGTCGATCTTCGACACCGACCTCTTCGCTCCGATCGTCGCGGACTTCCAGCGCCGGGCGCGGGCCGACCTGCCGCCAGAGGCGGCGCTCCGCCACCTGCGGATCCTCGCCGACCATACGAGGGGCGCCTGCGCCCTCCTCGCCGACGGGGTGGTGCCGCTGAACGAGGGGCGGGGGTACGTCCTGCGCCGAATCCTGCGCCGGGCTCTGGTCAGCTCCATGAGCCTTCAGGTGGAGGGGGGGCTGGCGCCCGCCGCCCGCGTGGTGGCGGAGGGGCTGGGGGAGTCCTTCCCCGAGCTGCGCTCTTCGCTGGCGGGCATCGAGGGGGCGCTGGTGCAGGAGGAGGAACGCTTCCGGGAGACCCTCGACCGGGGGATGGGCCAGTTCGAGCAGATGGCCGCCCCGGGCCAGGCGATCTCCGCCGACCAGGCCTTCCGCCTGCACGACACCTTCGGCTTCCCCATCGAGCTCACCCACGACCTCGCCTCCGCAAGGGGGCTGCAGGTGGACTCGGCCGGATTCCAGCTTCTGCTGGACGAGCAGCGCCAGAAGGGGCGCGCCCACCGGGGCGCAGCGGGCCCCCAGCTCCCCGGCCGAGGACTTCCCTCCAGCGCGTTCGTCGGCTACGATCAGCTGGAGGCGGAGGTCAGAGTGTTGGCGCTGCTGGAGGCGGGAGAGCCGGCGGGGGCTCTCGGGCCGGGCGTCGAGGGCCAGGTGGTCCTGGACCGCTCGCCCTTCTATCCCGAGGGAGGAGGCCAGGTGGGGGACCGAGGTCGGTTGACGTGGGAGGGCGGCTCGGCCCTGGTGCTGGACAGCCAGCCGGTGGCCCCCGACTCCATCGTGCTCACCTGTGCGGTCGAGGGGGGGCGGCTGGAGGTCGGCGGGACGGCCCGGGCCGTGGTCGACGCCGAACGGCGCCGGGGTTGCGCCGCCCACCACTCCGCGACCCATCTGCTCAACGCCACCCTGCGCCGGGTCCTGGGGCCTGAGGTGGTGCAGCGGGGGTCGCTGGTCGATCCCGAGCACGCCACCTTCGACTTCAGCTGGCCGCGTGCGCTCACCCCAGACGAGCAGCTGGAGTTGGAACGGGGTGTGAACGCGGCGGTGCGCGCCAATCTGGACCGGAGGATCGAGGAGCTCACCCTGGTCGAGGCGAGGGACTCAGGAGCGATATCGCTGCCCGACGAAACCTACCGGGAACCGGTCCGGGTGGTGGGCTTCGGGGACTTCTCGCGGGAGCTGTGCGGGGGCACACACGTGGCCGCCACCGGCGAGGTGGGGGCGGTGGTGCTGACCGGATCCAGGAGCGTGGGCCAGGGGCTGCGGCGGCTGGAGCTGCGAGCGGGAGCCGCCGCCGAGAGCTGGTGGGAGCAGCAACGCTCCCAGCTGGATGAGGTCGCGGCCGGGCTGCGCACCCCGGCCGCCGAGGCCGGCGCCCGGGTGGCGGCCCTCCAGGAGCGTCTGAGGGAGCTCGAGCGGTCGCTCCGCGAGGTCGCCCAGGGAGCCCAGTCGGGGGGCGAGTCGGCGCTCCTGGTGGGGACCGCCGAGATCCTGATCCATGACGTTCCCTTCCCGATGGAGCGGGGCGAGATGCGGCGGGTCGGGGAGGGACTGCTGACGAGAGCACCACTGGGGGGCACCCTGGTCCTGGCGGCGGGAGGGCTGCTGCTCCTGCTCTCCGAGGCGATGACCCGGCGGGGGCTGGAGGCCGGGCGGATCGCCAAGGAGGTCTGCGAGGCGCTGGGGGGAGCCGGCGGGGGGCGGCCCGACCTCGGCCAGGGGACCCTGCCGGAGTCGGCCCACCGCTCGGCCGTCCAGCGGTTGCGTACCATCCTGGAAACCGCCCTGGAGGAATCCTGAGATGTCCGCCCCGCCTCCCGCCAACGCCCGCCGCCAGCAGCGGTACCACGTGACCGCTCTTGACGTCGGCACCCAGGTGATCAAGGCCCTGGTGGTGAAGAAGGAGGCCGGCGAGGCGATAGTCCTCGGCGTGGGCCGGGCCGAGCAGGGCCCCGGTGATCTGGACCCGGCGGCGCCGCCGGACCTGGCGTCGGGGGTGGGGGGCTGCCACGCGGCCCTCGAGGCGGCTGAGGACATGGCTGAGGTCATCCCCACCCGGCTGGTCATGGGGATCGGGGGCACGCGGGTCCGGGTGGTGAGCACCCAGGGGTCCAAGGTGAGGGGCCGGGCCCAGGAGAAGATCTCCAAGCGTGAGCTGGAAGAGCAGGTGGAGTCGATTCAGCGCCGGGCCCTGCGGGAGGCCCAGGCCCGGCTCCAGGAGGAGGCCTCGTACGGCGGAGAACAGCTCCGGCTGGTGCACTCATCCATCACCTCGGCCAAGGTGGACGGACAGCCGATCCTGGACCCCTTGCGCTATCAGGGCCAGAAGCTGGAGCTGACCGTCTTCAACACCTTCACCACCGAGGACCACATGGCGGCGATCGAGGAGATCGCCCGGGCGCTGGACCTGGAGCTGTTGGAGACGGTCGCCGAGCCGTACGCGGCGGCTCGCTTGGCGGCCACCCCCCAGGTGGTGGAGCAGGGGGCCGTCCTGGTGGACATCGGGGCACGCACCACGACGGTCACCCTGGTCCGCGGCGGGGTGCTGGAGGCCGCCCGGATGTTCGAGCTGGGGGGCAGGGCCTTCACCCGCAAGCTGGCCCACGACCTCGACCTCACCCTGCCCCTGGCCGAGAGCCTCAAGCTCCGCCACTCCGCCGGCCTGCTGGGTGGTGAGGAGCAGGCGAGGGTGCGCCGGGCCATGGGCGAGTCCGCCGAGGTGCTGGCCCAGGGGGTGGCGCTCGTCCTCCACGATCTGGCCAAGGCTCAGCCGCTGCCCGGTCAGGTCCGGCTGTTCGGTGGGGGGGCCCTCTTGCCCGAGATCTTGGAACAGCTCTCGGTTCTGCGTTGGACCGACTACCTGCCCTTCCTGCAAACCCCCCGGTTCTCTCGGCTCGGGCCCGACGAGCTCCCTGCGGTGCACGACACCACCGGCCTGCTCATCGGTCCTGCGGACGTGACCCCGATGGGGCTCGCCTACCAGGCGACGGCGGAGATCGAGGGGCCGCCGCCGCCCGGGCCGTCCTGGGAGGAGATGCTGCAGCGGGTCACCGGGTTGATCCGCCGGTGAGAGGAGAGGGTAACCTGAGGAGCGTCGCAGTCGTTACCCCGCTGGCCGGACGGGCCTGAGGGCGATGTCAAAGCTTCTTTACGTCGAGCCGACCGACGAGATCACCGATCTGGTGGATCGGATTAGGCGCGCCGAAGGGGAGCGGGACCTGGTCTTCGTGGTGCCCCCGGACGGGCGGGCGTTGCGCTCGTCCCTCGACCTGCAGCTCCTCCTCCAGTACACGCGGGGCTTCCAGAAGCGGGTGGCGATCGTGAGTGGAGACCGCCAGATCCAGGCCCTCTCGATCCGGGCCGGCTTCCCCACCTTCACCACCCTCTCCCAGATGGAGCAGGGGGTGGCGCTGCGGTCCGCGCCGCTGGCGGCGGGGGCGGCGGTCGCGGCGGTGGCCGGCACATCGGTGGCCACCGCCCCGGTCGAGGCGCCCGCGGTTGCCCCCGGCGGCGCGCCTCCAGAGCGGGGGCTGGTGCGCCGTTCCCCGTCCCAGCTGGTGGCCCCGCCGCCGTCGCCGTCCGGCCCCAATCGCTGGCAGCGCTGGTGGCACAGCCCCCAGGGCCGCAACTGGATCATCGGGTCTGGGGCCGGGGTCTTCATGGTGGGCCTCTTGGCGGTCCTCTTCCTCCTCCCGTC
>DAHUYV010000088.1 GCA_027306885.1 Candidatus Dormiibacterota bacterium | reverse complement strand
CTGCCGGGTGCCGGGCGACAAGTCGATCTCCCACCGGGGACTCCTGCTCGCCGCGCTGGCTCCGGGTGAGAGTGTGATCCGGGGGCTCGCGTCCGCCGGGGACTGTGCCGCAACGCTCGGCGCTCTGCGCCGATTGGGAGTACCGGTGGAGCTGCGCGGCGCCGAGGCCCGAGTCCATGGCCCCCTGGTGTGCCCCGCCGGGGAGACGGTCACCGAGGTGGACTGCGGGCGCTCCGGGACCACGATGCGCCTCCTGGCCGGACTGGCCGCCGGACAGCGCCTTAGGTGCCGACTGGTGGGTCACCCCCAGCTCCTGGCCCGCCCGATGGAACGGGTGGCGGTGCCGCTGCGCCTGATGGGGGCGCAGCTCGAAACCGGAGAAGGGGGCAGGCCGCCCCTCGCCATCAGGGGAGGGGCGCTGCAGGGCATCGCGTATCGACTTCCGGTGGCCAGCGCTCAGGTGAAGTCCGCGGTGCTGCTCGCCGGGCTGGGGGCGGAGGGCGAGACCCGGGTCGGTGAGGTCAACCCGACTCGCGACCACACCGAGCGCCTGCTGACGGCGATGGGGGCATCCCTCCGCAGCGCTTCCCGCGATGGGGTGAGCTGGACCGCGTTGAGGGCGTCGGCGCTGCGCCCTTTGGAGCTGGATGTGCCCGGCGACGCCTCGTCGGCGGCCGTGATGGCGACGGCCGTCGCCCTGGTGCCGGGGTCGCGGGTGATGGTGGAGGGGGTGTGCGCCAACCCGACCCGGACCGCCTTCTTCGATCTCCTGGCGGCGATGGGAGCCGAGGTGGAGCTGGCGCCCCACGAGCCATTTGGAGCACCGGAGCCGCAGGCCGACCTGGTGGTCTCGGCCCAGCCCCTGCACGCCGTGACCATTCCGGCCTCGCTGGTGCCTCTGATCGTCGACGAGCTCCCCCTGGTCGCCCTGCTCGCCACTCAGGCGGAGGGGACCACGGTGGTGCGCGGCGCCGGGGAGCTCCGGGTGAAGGAGACGGACCGGATAGCGGTGCTGGTGCGGGGGCTGAGGGCCCTTGGGGCCGACATCGAGGAGATGGCGGACGGGTTCGTGGTGCAGGGGCCCACCCGGCTGCACGGCGGGAGCGTCGAGTCCGGCGGCGACCACCGTCTGGCCATGACCCTCTCTCTAGCGGATCTGGTGGCCGAAGGCAGGGTGCGCGTCGGGGGACTGGAGTTCGTCGGCGACTCCTTTCCCGAGTTCGAGAGAGTCCTGGAGGAGGTGTCGTGACCCCTCAGCTCGCCGTGGTGGGGGACCCGGTGGCCCACAGCGTCTCCCCGACGCTGCATCGGGCGGCGTTCCGATCCCACGAGCTGTCCGACTGGCGGTACCTAAGGGTACGGGTCCCCCGAGGCAGCCTGGCGGCGCGCTGGGAGGAGCTCCAGGGTCGCTTCGTCGGGCTGAACGTCACCGCCCCGCACAAGCTGGAGGCGGCCGAACTGGTGGGCGCGTTGACCGCCCGCGCGAGAGCTTGCGGCTCGGTGAACACCGTGACCTTCAACTCCGGCGAGTCGCTGGGGGACTCTACCGACGGTGCCGGGTTCCTGGCCGCCCTCTCAGATGTCGCCGAGCGGGCGCCTCGCCGGGCGCTGGTGCTGGGGGCGGGTGGCGCCGCCCGGGCTGTGGCGGTGGCCCTGCGGGAGCTCGCGGCAGAGGTCACGTTGGCTGCCCGGGACCGGCGCCGGGCCCAGCGGGTGGCCGACGAACTGCAGCTGGGCCAGGTGGCCATCGGGATGGAGTCGGAGGAGCTGGCCGCCGCATCGAGCGGTGCCGACCTCCTGGTCAACGCCACCCCGGTGGGGGCCGAGGGGACCGACTCCCCGCTCCCGTCCGAGGTCCGGCTGGAGCGCTCGACCCTCGTCTTCGACCTCCTGTATTCTCCGCTGGTCACCCCGCTGCAGCGGCAGGCCGCGGCATCCGGCTGCCGGGTGGTGGG
>DAHUYV010000085.1 GCA_027306885.1 Candidatus Dormiibacterota bacterium | reverse complement strand
CCCGAGATCAGCCGTGAAGGAGCCGCCAACCCGGGCTTGGCGGGAGCAGCCGCCGGACCGTGACCAGGTCGAGTCGACGACCCGGCTGGTCAAACGTCGAGACGGTGAGGGTGGCGGCGACCGTTCCTGCCCGCAGCTGGTCGGCAAGGCGCCGCGTGCGCACCGCAATCCGGAACCTCAGGCCGGGCCACCCCAGCTGGTCGGGCGCGGTGGAGGGACGCAGGGGCACGGGAGCCTGCCATTGGGAGCGAACGGCGGCGAAGGCTACGCGGGGCAGCGGCGACACGACCCGAAGGGCGGGCCAGATCGAGGCCAGCAGAGTGACCGAGGCGGCCTCCGCCCCGCGTATCGAACTGATGGGGCCGCCCGGGGCCCCCAGCACCGCCGCCAGCAGTAGAGCGGTGCGCCCTCCCACCCGTCGGCGGGCGGCGGCGACGAAGCAGCCCCCGGAGGTGGAGGTCCAACCGGTCTTCAGTCCCACGATCCCCTCCTGTCCAAGGACGAAGTCGTAGTTGTGGACCGTCCCAACCACGGGGAGGGTGGCTGAGGCCATCGCCGCCACCTCGGCGAGGACCGGCTGCGCCATGACCGCCGCGGCGAGCCGGACCAGGTCATCAGCGGTGCTCCGGCTTCCCGGGTCCAGACCGCTGCTGTCGGCGAAGTGGCTGTGCACCATCCCAAGGGAGACCGCCAGCTGATTCATGCGTGCCACGAAACCCGGAACCGACCCGGCGTCCCACTGGGCCAGGAGACGGGCCAGGTTGTCCGCCGAAGGTAGGAGAAGTCCCTCAAGCAGCTGGAGCTCAGAGAGGCTCTCGCCCGTGATGACCGGCACCACCGAGTCCCCGGAGGCGGCCTCCTGCTCGTACAGGACCCGATCCGCCGACGTCACCTGCACCATTGGCCCGGGATCGCCGACACCCAGCGGGTGGGTCCGGACCACCACCAAGGCGGTCATGAGCTTGGTGACGCTGGCTATGGGCACCGAAGGCTGGTCCGGGGTCGCCGCGACGATCCCCGTCCCGTCCAACGCCACAGTGGACTGGCCGTAGGTGGGCCAGTCGGGACGGAGCTGTGGCCCGGGGACGGTGTACGTGGACCAGATGTTGACCTTCGCCTGAGGCGGGGTGAGCGGCCTCAGCAGCTGGAAGGAGCCGATTGCCACCACCACCAGCGCCGCCGCTCCAGCGGCGACGAGGGTCCTCGGCCGGGTCACTCCGGGGCCAGGCTCACTACCGGTAGGACCATGGACCGGTCACCGCCGACGGTGGTCCACTCCTGGTCGGCGAGCTCTCCGATCCGCTCTCCAAACGCCACCAGCCCATCACCCCCGGGGTGGCGACCCGGAAGGGCGGCCCGCCAGCGGCGGTGGTCGCCGTGCAGCGGCACCCGGGCGCCGGCCGTGACCAGGTCGGGCCCGCCCAGCCAGGAGCGCAGGTCGTGAGACAGAACCACCTCCACCACCTCCGGCCCGGAAGTCGGCCCTCCCCTGCGGATCCCATCTCCCGCCACGGGCTCCTCTCCGGGACGCACCCAACCGGCGATCCTCATGCCCTTTTCGCCGGCCTCCAGGACGCAGCCGTCCAGGATGTCAGCCACGCGGTCGGCGCCGATGCCGGCCTCAATGGCCAGCTGGCGGTGGGCGGCCAGGTGGCGCGGCTCGCCGTGCACCGGAATGAAGTACCGCGGCCGGGTGAGCGCAAGTACGAAGCGGAGTTCCTCGGCGGCCGCGTGGCCGCTGGCGTGAACCCCGTCGGCACTGCCCGCCAGGACCCGGGCCCCCTTCTGGACCAACTGGTTCACGATCCGGCCCACGACCGCCTCGTTGCCCGGGATGGGGTTGGCGGCGAGGACGAAGGTGTCACCGCGGTGGATGCGCAGGAAGGGGTGGGTGGCGCCGGCGATCCGGCTGAGAGCCGCCAGCGGCTCGCCCTGGGTGCCGGTGGCGACCAGGCAGACCTCCCGGTCGGGGAGGGAAGCCAGCTGGCGGGGCGCCACCACCTGACCGTCGGTGGAAGCGATCAGCCCCAGCCGCCGGGCGGTGGCGACGTTGTGGAGCAGGCTCCGGCCGACGAGGCAGCAGCGCCGACCGGCGCTGGAGGCGAGCTCCATCGCCTGCTGTATGCGGGCCAGGTTGCTGGCGAAGGTCACCACCACCACTCGCCCGGGCGCCTTCGCCATCACCTCGGCCAGGGCCGGCAGCACCGTGGCCTCTGAGGGGGTCACGCCAGCGTTGGGCGCGTTGGTGCTGTCGCTGAGCAGCAGGAGGATCCCCTGACGTCCCAGCTCGGCCAGCCGGCGGAGGTCCGGGGGGGGGCCCTGGACTGGAGTCTGATCCAGCTTGAAGTCGCCGGTATGGACGACCAGGCCGGCCGGGGTCGAGATCGCCAGCCCGCAGGTGCCGGGGACGCTGTGGGTCATGGCGAGGAACTCCACCTTGAGCGACCCGAGGTCGACCTCCTGTCCAGCCGCGATCTCGCGCAGGTCGGGGCTGCCTCGATGTCCTCGCCGCTCTAATTTGTTGCGCAGCAGCCCCAGGGTGACCGCGGTCCCGTAGACCGGAACCCCCAGCTCGGAGATGTGGTACGGGAGGGCGCCGATGTGGTCCTCATGCCCGTGCGTGAGCAGTACCGCCCTGAGGCGCTGCAGGCGGGTGCGGACGAAGGCGATCTCGGGCAAGACGATGTCGACCCCGGGCTCGTTGGGACCGGGGAAGCGCAGCCCGGCGTCGATGAGCAGGGAGTCCTCGCCGCATTCAAGCAGGGCCATGTTCTTCCCGATCTCCCCCACCCCACCAAGCGGCAGGAATCGGACCACCCCGTCTGGCGGAGGATCCAAGAGGGAGACTCGGTCAGAAGAGCCCAAGTTGCTCCGCGGGCGGCGCCAGGGGGGACAGAGCCGTGGCGGCGGGCCCGAGGGCGTCCAGGTGAGAGCGCAGTTGGCGGAAGTCGGCCTCCAGCACCTCCATGAGGGACCCGTTGTAGAGCGCGGCCGCGGGGTGGTAGCAGGGCACGTAGGTCCGCGTGCCGACTTTCAGCACCTGGCCGTGGCAGCGGCTGATTCCCGGTGCTCCCGGGACCAGCCGCTGAAGGGCGTGACGGCCGAGCAGGAGGATGGCCTGGGGCTTGACGATCTCGATCTGCGCGTCGAGGTAGGGCGCACACGCCTCTACCTCCTCAGGAAGTGGGTCGCGGTTGCCCGGAGGCCGGGACTTCAGGACGTTGGTGATGAAGATGTCCTGGCGGCTGAGGCCGATCCCCTCCAGTAGCCGGGTGAGCAGTTGGCCGGCCGCGCCCACAAAGGGGACACCTTCGCGGTCCTCACGCTCCCCGGGGGCTTCCCCGACCGCCATGAGGCGGGCGGTGGCTGGTCCGGATCCCGGAACTCCGTGGGTTCGCGTGAGGTGGAGCGAGCACCGTTGGCATCGCTCCACCTCGGCGGCCAGGAGGCGCAGGCGCGCCTCCTGGCCTTCCGCAGTTGGCGGGGAGCCCTCAGGCACCTTCCGAGCCGGCGTCGGCAGCGCCCGCGGCGCCCTGATGGCTCAGCTCCGTGATCGCCTGCTTCCGGGAAAGGTTGACCCGGCCCCGGTCGTCGATCTCCGTGACCTTGACCATGATCTCGTCCCCAATGTTGACCACGTCCTCAACCTTGTTGACACGTTGCTCGGCCAGTTGGGAGATGTGCACCAGGCCGTCCTGGCGAGGGAGGATCTCCACGAAGGCCCCGAAGGGCATGATCCGGACCACCTTGCCCTTGTAGATCCGGCCAACCTCCACCGACTCGGTGAGGTCCCGGATCATCGCCACGGCGCGGTCCATCGCCTCTTCGTCGACGGTGGCGAGGGAGACCGTCCCGTCATCCTCCACGTCGATCTGGCACCCGGTCTCCTCCTGGATCCGGCGGATGGTCTTGCCTCCGGGGCCGATCACGTCGCGGATCTTGTCCGGGTGAATGTGGATGGCGACGATGCGCGGTGCGAAGGTCGACATCTCTGGCCGGGGCGTCGGCAGCGCTTCCTGCATCTTGTCCAGGATGTGCAGCCGCCCCTGGCGGGCCTGCTCCAGCGCCTGGCGGAAGACTTCAGGGGTCAGCCCGCTGACCTTGATGTCCATCTGCAGCGCGGTGACGCCGCGGCGCGTCCCGGCGACCTTGAAGTCCATGTCGCCAAGCGCGTCCTCCATCCCCTGGATGTCGGAGAGGATGGCGTAGCGAGAGCTGTCGCTGTCGTCAGTCACCAGCCCCATGGCGATGCCGCCGACCGGCGCCTTGAGGGGAACTCCGGCGTCCATCAGCGCGAGGGTGCTGCCGCAGACGCTGGCCATCGAGGTGCTGCCGTTGCTCGACAGGATCTCGGTCACGACCCGGACGGTGTAGGGGAAGTCGGCCTCCCCAGGAACCATCACCCTCACCGCACGCTCCGCCAGGGCGCCGTGCCCGATCTCCCGCCGACCGGGTGAGCGCAGCGGCCTTGCCTCCCCCACCGAGTATGGCGGGAAGTTGTAGTGGTGCATGTAGCGCTTGAACTCGGCCAATCCCAGCCCGTCCAGCCGCTGCTGATCGGAGCTGGTTCCGAGGGTGACGATCGACAGCGCCTGGGTCTGGCCCCGGGTGAAGACGGCGCTCCCGTGAGTCCGGGGCAGGACGCCCACCTCACACCAGATGGGGCGGATCTCCGCCAGACCCCGTCCGTCGGGGCGGGTCCCCTCGTTGAGGATCGCCCGCCGCACGGCGGTCTTGAGGACCGACTCAAAGGCGGCCGAGATGTCGCTGGCCTGGTCCGGGAAGCGTCCCGCCAGTTGGCCCTGCACCTCGGCCTTGAGGGCATCCAGCTGCTGGTCACGCTGCGCCTTGTCCGCCTCGCGGAAGGCCCGGTCGACCCGGTCCATGGCCAGCTCGCTGACCGCCTGCTTGAGCTCGGCGGGGACGCCCACGTGCGGGTAGTCGGACTTGGGGCGGCCCACCTTGGCCACCAGCTCGTCGATCATCTCGACCAGCTCGCGGATGCGCCGGTGGGCCCGCGCCAGCGCCTCAACCAGGACCTCCTCCGAGACCTCGAGGGCGCCCGCCTCCACCATGTTGATGGCATCGCGGGTTCCGGCCACGATCAGATCGAGTTCGGATGTCTCCAGGTTGGGCAGGGTGGGGTTCTCCACCAGATGCCCGTCGAACAGCCCCATCCGCACCGCGGCCACCGGTCCCCCGTGGGGGATGTCGCTGATGCCGACCGCCGCGCCGGCGCCGATCAGGGCCAGGATCGTGGGGTCGTGCACCTGATCTGTGGAGAGGACTGTGGCGACGATCTGGACGTCGTTGCGGAAGTCCTTGGGGAACAGCGGGCGCATCGGGCGATCGATCATCCGTGAAGCGAGTGTGGCGGCCTCTCCCGGCCTCCCCTCGCGGCGGAAGAAGGCGCCGGGGATGCGCCCGGCCGCATACATCTTCTCCTCGTAGTCACAGGTGAGGGGGAAGAAGTCGATGCCCGGCCGTGGGGCCCTGGAGGCGGTGGCGGTGACCATCACCACCGTGTCGCCCTGGCGCAGCAGCACCGCGCCATTGGCCTGACCGGCCAGCCAGCCGGTCTCGATTGTTAGCTCAGCACCCTCGAAGGTGCGCGCGACGACGGTCTTGTCCATGGGTCTCCTTCTCGCGGTCCCGAGGCACAGGCACGGTGCGGGCGCGGTCGCGGGACGCGATTAGGGAATGGGGATAAGAGCTGAACTCCCGCTCGGCTCCAATCGCCAGTCTCCAATCGCGCCGACGCTGTGACCGTCTTCTCCGCCGCCACTCCCGATCTCGGGGGCCGCGTCGTCAAATACAGACCGGGCAGGGAGCTCCGCTCCGCGCGCCGGTGATAGAACCTGCTCAGTGGCGCAGCCCCAGCTTGGCGACAAGGGCGCGGTACCGCCCGATGTCGGTGCGCATCAGGTAGTCCAGCAAGCGCCGCCGCTTGCCCACCAGCTTCAGCAACCCCCTGCGGGTGTGGTGGTCCTTGGGGTGCTCCTTCAGATGCTCGGTGAGCTGCCGGATCCGCTCGCTGAAGATGGCGATCTGAACCTCGGGGGAACCGGTGTCTCCCTCATGGAGCTGGTGCTCGCCGATGACTGCGAACTTGGCTTCGCCCGTGAGCATGCTGTCAGTCGCCTCCTGATAGTCGCCACAGGGCGCGCTCCGCGCGGACAGCTCCGGCTCCAGCTGAGCCCTGGGTCTTGGGCAGGATACCACAGCGGCCCTTGCCGTCCGGTGGGGTGGCTAGAGGGACTTGAACCCTCGACCTCCAGGGCCACAACCTGGCACTCTAACCAACTGAGCTATAGCCACCGTGCGGGTGGCAATTATAGATGGGTGGCAAATTGACCCCGGCAGTCGCGGCCATTTCGAACGACCGTGAGGACGCCTGCTCCCTCGCCGACCGGCGCTTCATGCGGCACTGCCTGCGGCTGGCGACGGCGGCGTCCCGGCGCGGCGAGGTCCCGGTGGGGGCCGTTGTCGTGCGTGAAGGGCAGGTGCTGGGCTCGGGCTCTAACCGGGTGGAGCGCAGCCGCGACGCCAGCGCGCACGCCGAGCTGCTGGCGCTGCGGGCGGCCAGCCGCCGTCTGGGGAGTTGGCGACTGGAGGGGGTGACCCTCTACTCCTCCCTCGAGCTCTGCCCAATGTGCGCCGGGGCGGCGCTTCTGGCCCGGGTGGATCGGGTCGTCTACGGTGCCCGCGACCCCCGCAAGGGAGCGGATGGGAGCGCCTACGACGTGCTGTCCAGCCCCGCCGGCAACCACCACCCGAAGGTCTCGTCGGGCTGCCTCGCTGGGGAGTCGGCCGCTTTGCTGCAAAGGTTCTTCGTCGAGCTGCGCCGGTGATGGATTCCCCACGGGGTGAGGGGCTGCGAGCGGTCAGCGTCGCCGGTTATCCGGGGGTGGCGGCCGGGACCAACGGCGAGACCGGCAAGCCGACGGTCCTCTGGCTCCACGGCATCACCAACACTCCGGACTACTGCTCCCCCTTCCTTCTATCCTTTGCCGCCGCGGGTTACCCCGCCCTGGCCGTGGCTCGGCGGGGCCGCCTGGGCGTTCCCCCAACGGCCGCCCGGGGGGTGACGTTCGCCGACTACCTGGAGGACAGCTTGCGGGTGTACGACGCCCTCGGAGCGCCCGCCGTGGTGCTGGGGCACAGCCAGGGGGGCCTGCTGGCCCTGAAGCTGGCAGAGCAGCGCCGGCCGCTGGCGGTGGTGCTGCTCGCGCCCCTCCCCCCACGGGGGATCCCGGCGGTCTCGTCCCGGCTGGACACCCTGCCGGCGGGGCTCTCCAGCCTGGTCGCCATCCTGCGGGGGGGAGCGTTCCGACCCACCTTCCGGCAGGCCTCGGCGCTGTTCTTGAACGAGGTGCCCCGGGGCCAGCGTCGTCGGTTGTACGACGCCGGCGGCGCCGATTCCGCCCTCTCCCTCCGCCCCGCGTACGTGGGCGGGGTCCCGGTCGACCCGGACCGGGTCCGGGGGCCCCTTCTCTGCATCTCCGGAGGCCGGGACCGGACCATCCCCGCCTCCTCGGTGGCCAGGGTGGCCCGTCGCTACGGCGGCAGGTGGGTGAACTTCCCTGAACTCGGGCACGAGTTCTGCCACGAGCCCGGGGGGCCGAAGGTCGCGGAGCGGATCATCGTGTGGCTGGACGGTGCGCTGGGGGCGGGCACCCGCTCCTGAGGGCCGGCGCGGGCCTGGAATACAATCGTGCGGCCGCGGAGAGGTGTCCGAGTGGTTTAAGGTGCCGCTCTCGAAAAGCGGTGTGGTCTAAAGCCACCGCGGGTTCGAATCCCGCCCTCTCCGCCAGCGCCCGCAAGCGGCGACGGGGCTGGTGATGGGTGAGCGGCGGGTCACGGGGTGCCCAAAGCGACCCCGGCGTCCCCAGAGCCGGTCACCATCCGGCAACGGTCGCCAGGCGCTCTCTCCGCCCCACTTGATACCGGTTCCCAGCTTCCGGCCCCGCCCCACGACGCGCCGCCACCCCGGCCCCGGGCCCGGGGTGGCGGACCTGCCTCGGCCGAACCTGAGCGCCAGCCGGTTGGCGCCCTTGCCGATGGTGACCGGAACCACGCGCGCCGGGGCGGGGAAGTCAACCGCCATGCTCTCCGCCCCTCCGGAGACCTCCAGACGGGTGAGCCGTGGGCCGCTGAGGTTGAGATCGCGATGCGTAATTCCACCCCGGACGTCCAGAGCTCAGGCCACAGCGCGACCGAGCCTCACCGTCAGCGCACGGCCGCCCCTGGGCGGAGCCCCGAACCGCACCGTGTGGCTTCGCTCCGGGGTGACCGGGATGGAATTGCCGGACGGGCAAAGGCCGGCCGTGTCCAGCGCGGGCGGCGAGCTGGGCCGCGTTGCCGCCTAAACGGCTGTCGACTAGGCGCGACTGGCCAGGGTCAGGTGCCCTCACTTACCCGGCTGGGGCAG
>DAHUYV010000077.1 GCA_027306885.1 Candidatus Dormiibacterota bacterium | reverse complement strand
TCGGGCGGGAAGACCGGTCGGCTGTCGGTGCGAGGGGATTCGGGGGTCAGCGGCTCGGGGCTGGCAGGTACTCAGCGATCTCCGCCGCCAGCTTGGCCAGTGTCAGGGATTGGAGCAGCACCGTTCCCGGTCCGCTGAGCTCCACTAGGAAGACGCCGTCACCACCGAAGAGCTTGTTGGCAATCCCGGGGATGGTCCGGATCTCGAAGGGCATGTGGGCGGGGAAGAGCCCCACATGCCCGGGGTGGACTAGCAGGCGTTCCCCGGCCTGGAGGTCGCGGCGAACCAGCTCCCCGGAGAGCTCCACGAAAGCTTGCCCGGCTCCGGAGATCTTCTGAAGGACGAACCCCTCGCCGCCCAGCAGCCCCGCGCGCAGCTTGCGCTGGAAGCCCATGGAGATGGACACCTCGCCGAAGGCGCAGAGAAATCCATGGCGGTGTACCAGGTATCCGTCGCCACTCAGGTCCACCGGAACGATCTGTCCGGGGAGCTTGGCGGCGAACGCCACCTGACCGGGACCCGACTGAGCGGTGTACTCGGTGAGAAAGATGGTCGAGCCGCCGGCGGCCCGGCGGAGAGCCCCGAACATCCCGCCTCCCCCTGCCGAGGTCGAGGTGCGCATCGCCATGTTGGCTGACATCCAGGAGAGCTCGCCCCCCTCGGCCAGCACCGTCTCACCGGCCAGGAGGCTGACTTCCAGCACCGGCATGGTCGTTCCAAACACCTTCGAATCCACAGGCTTCCTCCACGGTTGAGCAGCTCGCTGGGGAAGTCTAGCGGCCGGTTTGGCGGCGCTGGCCGCGAGGGATCGGCCTAGAGGGCGGATACGGCTGCCAGCACCCGGTCGACGTCGGAGTGGTCGTTGTAGTGGACCAGCCCCGCCCGGACTGCCCCGGCGCTCCCCAAGCCCAACGCCTGACTGATCTCGTAGGCGTAGTTGTCCCCGCTCCACACGTTGACTCCGTCCTGGGCCAACCTATCGGCGACCTGGTCGGGAGACCACCCCTTGACGGTGAAGTAGGCGGTCGGAGTCCGGCGGCGCGCCCGCCCGTGGACCGTCACGCCCTCGATCTCATCGAGTCCTTCCAGAAGCACCCGGAACAGCCGGCTCTCCTGCTCCTCCACTGCCGCCATGCCCAAGAGCACCCGCTCGCGCCTGGTCCCCGGGGTGGGGCCGGCGAGACCGGCGACGTGATCGACCGCCGCGACCACGCCGGCGTAGTCGGCGAAGGGCGGGGTTCCGGTCTGGAAGCGGTCGGGAACCCGGTCGCTGGCGGGAACCAGCTTGTCCGGGCGCAGCCCCTCCAGGAGCTCCGGAGCGGCGATCAGGGAGCCGAGATGGGGGCCGCACCACTTGTAGGCCGAGGTCACATAGAAGTCGGCGCCCAGCTCCTTGACATCGATGGGGAAGTGTGGAGTCGCGTGGACTCCGTCAACGTAGGTAAGGGCCCCCTCGCGGTGAGCCACAGCGCAGATGGCGCCGACATCGGGCCTGGTCCCGAGCACGTTGCTGGCGGCGGACACGGCGACCAGCCGGGTCCGAGAACCGACCAGCTCCTGGTACTGGGCCACGGGCAGCTCGCCAGATTCCAGGTCCACCTTGGCCACGCGGACCACTACTCCGGCCCGGGCCGCGGCCTGGACCCAAGGGCGGAAGTTGCCGTCATGCTCGAGCTGAGAGATCACGATCTCATCCCCGGGGGTCCACCCACGAGCCAGCAGGGACGAGAACTTGTAGGTGAGGGTGGTCATGTTGGGGCCCATCACCACGCCCTCGGGTACGCCACCCACGAGGTCGGCGACGGCTTGGCGGCAGGCGCCCACCAACTCTCCGGAGTGGTGGCTGGCCGGGAAGAAGCCATCGGTGTTGCTGAGCCCGCGGCGGTACGCGTCGGCGATGGCTTCGATCACCGAGGCGGGGGTCTGCGTCCCTGCGGCGCCGTCCAGGTAGGCTCGACCGTCGGCGAGGGCAGGAAAGCCGCGCCGAATCGAGCCCAGATCTAGGGTCATGGGTCAGCCTCCCTGAAGAACCGGCACCCATGCATCCCGGAACCGGGACCGCCCGCAGCGCCGCGCAGTTCGATTCTAGTTACCGGCAAGGGCCGACTACCGGGGGTCGGGCCCGCGGATCGCGGGCTCAGGTGGAGAGCGCTCCAGGAGCGGCCGTCCGCCCCGGAACGGCGGGCCCGCAGCCCGGCTGGCGCTGCTGGAGACGCCCCCCGGCCGGTGCCCCGGGGCGGCGGCGGGTAAGGGGTCAAGCTCCCGCCAGCGTGTTCGGAGCCGGCCGCGAAGCGTGGCCGGCGCTCTGTGCCGCCGATCCCCGGCGGTTAACGCAGCGCTCTGGCCATAGAATCGAGGTGAGATGGCCGGGGATGGGAGACACCCTGGCGTGGGGTCCGAGCGGCCCCATGGCGACGACGAGGAGTGAGCCTTGCAGCCGGAGTTGGAGCCCGAGGAGATCTTCGACCGCGAAGACGAGCTGGAGGTGGTGGGTCCGCGGCTGCCCGACCCGGAGGTCTGGAGTCGCTTCGAGGGGTACGCGGCCGAGATCTTCTCGGCCTTGGGCATGGACCTGGAGACGCCGGCGACCCGGGACACGCCACGCCGCTTCCTGCGAGCGCTCTATGACGCCACTCTGGGGTATGACGGTGACCCCAAGCTGCTCACCGTCTTCCCCACCGAGTGCCGCGGGGGTGCGGACTGCAGGATCAGCCAGATCATCGAGGGCCCGATCCCGTTCTTCTCCGTGTGTGAGCACCATGCCCTGCCCTTTCACGGCACTGCCCACATCGCCTACATCGCCCACGAGCACATCGTGGGGATCTCCAAGCTCACCCGCCTCGTCCAGGTCTACAGCCGCCGCTTCACAGTCCAGGAGCGCATCGGCCAGGAGATCGCCGACTGGATGGTGGCGCAGCTGCTGCCCCACGGGGTCGCGGTTCATCTCGAGGCCGCCCACCTCTGCACCCAGATGCGCGGTGTGCGGGACGAGCGCTCCCGGACATCGACCACCTTTTGGCGGGGTGCCTATGAGCAGGACTCAGAGCTCCGCCAGGAGTTCCTGGGCACGGTTTGGCAGCACCACCAGTCTCACCCCTGACCGTCGTTTGCGGGGCCTTTGGCGCCCTCGGCCGGGCGGTGGTCACCGAGCTGACGGCCACCGGGCGCCAGGTGGTGGCGGTGGGGAGACCGGGAGGCTCCGGTGGATTCGACTCGGTGCCGGAGCTCACCGCGGACCTCGCGGATGAGGGTTCGGTGAGTGAGCTGTTCGCCGAGGTGGATCGCCTGGGGGAGCTCGAGGCGCTGGTGAACGTGGCTGGCAGCTTCGGGGCGGGCCGGATCACGGACGAGCCCTCCTCCGTGTACCGCGGCATGCTGCAGAGCAACCTGGACGTGGTCTGGTGGAGCTGCCGGGCCGCGGCGGCCCGGCTGTCCCGTAGGGGCGGGGGAGCAGTCGTCAACGTGAGCTCTCGAGCCGCCCTGCGGGACGGTGCCGGGGCAGCCGCCTACACCGTCGCCAAGGCCGGCGTCGTGAGGCTCACCGAGGTGTTGGCCGCCGACCTCGCGTCCCACAGGGTGCGGGTCAATGCGGTGCTCCCGGGGGTGATCGACACCCCCTCCAACCGCCGGTGGATGGGCACCGCGGGCACCGACCTGGCGGTGCCTCCCCTGGCGATCGCCAAGGTGATCGCCTTCCTGCTCTCCGAGGACTCCTGGCCGGTCAGCGGGGCCGCCGTGCCCGTGTACGGCTGGAGCTGACCGATTGGAGCCTCTCCAGCTCCTCTATCAGGTTGCCGGGGAGCCGGCCTGGCCGCTGCCCTCGGAGCTCCTGTCGCGATACGGGGGAGAGCTGGGCTTCCGCCCCCCGACGCTGTTCGGGAATTTCGTCTCGAGCCTGGACGGGGTGGTGAGCATGCCCGGGGACCGCAGCGTGGGGCGGACCCTCAGTGGCAACAGCTCAGCCGACCGGTTTGTGATGGGCCTGCTGCGGGCTTGCGCCGACGGCGTGCTGTTGGGGGCGGGGACCCTCCGAGCCAGCCCACGCTCCACCTGGACCGCCCAGGAG
>DAHUYV010000043.1 GCA_027306885.1 Candidatus Dormiibacterota bacterium | reverse complement strand
GCCTACCTCCCTCCCGGCGCCGCCATGGGCGGTGCCCACCAGCGCCTGCGCGAGCTCGCCGGCGAGTACCGGCGGGAGGTGGGCTGAGGCGCTGCCGACCAGCTCTCCCGGCCCTGCCCGGGGAGGGGCGGAGCGCGAAGGGCCGCCGTCCCGGCCTCGGCCCGGGTGTCCTCCCCGGTCCCGCCCCGTCTTCCGGGGCGCGATGAGGGGGCGGCTCGGCCGGGGGTTGGGCGCGGCCGGGTCGCCGGCCGCTGCGCTGTCCCGGGCCGGCTGGCCCTCTCCCAGAGGTGCGCCGACCGGGCGAGGTCGGCCAGCGCCCGGACCCCGCCTATCAAGGCCGGGCAAGCCCATGCTCATGCTGCCCGCGCCAGAGACCCGACCGCGGCCCGAGCCGGACCGGGGGTGGGGCGGGACGAGGCGTCCGGGGCGGGGGGTCCCCCGGGGGGCGGGGTGCTGAGAGCCCGGGGACGGCCCTCGATCGGCGCCCTGGCGCTGCTGGCCGCTCTCGTGGCGCTCTCCGTGGGAGCCGGGGTCGCCACCCTGGTCGGCCATCTGACCGCCCGCCCCGGTCAGGTGCTCGTGCTTCTCACGGTAGCGAGGCCGATCCCCAGCGGCAACGCGGCCGTGAGCGGTCGCCTGGAATCGGTGCGCCTCCGGTCCGCGGGGAGTGGGGGCACCTGGGTCCAGATCCCCGCCGCCGCGCCAGTGACCCTTCCCGGCGGGTGGGCGGCCCCCAGCACCGACGACGTGCAGCTGGCCGCGGTTCCCCCGGGCATGTACAGATCGGCGGAGCTCAAGCTGCGGCTGGCGGGGGGGACGGTCGTCACCGCGGCGGAGACCGTCGAGCTCAAGGTGTCCAGCGGACACCTGACGCCCCTGCTGTTCTCCCTGCGGCTGGGGTCGGCGGGTCGCCCCGGGGTCACGGTTCAGGCCGCCTACGCCGGCAACGACCAGGTGAACTTCGGCCTCCAGGTGGCGTCGGGGAAGGTGCTGGCGCTGCCCGACGCCAACCTGGTCAACCAGGACGGCCAGGCGGTGAGCCTCGGCCAGTACCGAGGGAAGGTGATCGTGCTGGCCTCCTTTCTCACCGAGTGCCAGGAGACCTGTCCCCTCGTGACCGCGGCGCTGCTCCAGCTGCGCCAACTGCTGCAGAGGGACCGGATCCAGAACCGGGTGCAGATCCTGGAGGTGACCCAGGACCCCGCCGCTGACACCCCGGCGATCCTGGGCCAGTACCAGCGGTACTTCGGTGTTCCCTGGCCGCTGCTCACCGGGAGCGCTTTGGCGATCGACCGGTTCTGGAGCGAGCTGAGAGTGCCCCCGATCCAGGAGCAGCCCTGGACAAGCCCGGCTCCGGTGGACCGCTTCACCGGAGCTCCCGAGCCCTACAACATCCTCCACAGCTCGGTGGTGGACCTCATCAGCGCCCAGGGCTACGTGGCGAGTTCGGTCCAGGCCCAGCCCACCCTTGGCGCCTCCACAATCCCCACGACCATCTACAGCTACCTCGACGCCCAGGGTCGCCAGCAGCAGAGGGCCGGTGGATCTTGGACCCCCGAGTCGCTGCTCAGTGCGGTGACCGCGCTGCTCCAGCAGGAGGGCGTGTACACCAAGTTGCCGTCGACCGCCCCGGGGTCGGCAACGGTGGGATCCCCGGCCCCCGGCTTCAGCCTCCCGACCACCGCGGGGGGATCGGTGCAGCTGGCCCGAGAGCTGGGCCATCCTCTCCTCATCGACTTCTGGGCCACCTGGTGCACCAACTGCCGCGCCGACATGAGGCTGGTGGCGGCGACGGCGGCGAAGTATCGGTCGCTTGGCCTGAGGGTGCTCCTGGTGGACTACCAGGAGTCAGCGGCCACGGTCGCAGCGTTCCTGCGCCGGGAGGGGGTGGCCCTGCCCAGCCTGCTCGACAGTCAGGGCTCGGTGGCCGCCAGGTACGGGGTGCCGGGACTCCCGGTGGCGGTGTTCGTCAGCGCTGAGGGCCGGATCGCCGCCATCCAGGTGGGCCAGCTCCAGGGGTCCGAGGTGACCCAGGATCTCGGCAAGATCCTCGGGCCCTAGGGGAGCTGGCGCAGGCCGGTCGAGGGGGATGGGCCGGGCCGGGCCCCCTCTTGCGGAGGGGCTGGCGCCCCCCCGCCCCAGGTTCATCGCTGTGCGGCCGGCCGGGGGCGAAGTGGCGGCTCCGTCCCGGTACGATCCCGCTCCGCGAGATATGATCCTTCCCGTCCCCGGCTGGTTCGGCTGCCGGCGAGGCGGAAGTGGTCGAGGAGGAAGGAGCCATCGCGGAGCCTGCGGTAGTCGGCGTGTCAGCCGAGGCGCGCAGCGACGGGTTGGTGACCGGGCTGGCGCGGCCCCTCTCGGCGCCGCGCTCCCTCCAGCGAGTTCTGTCGGACTATCTCAGCCTCACCAAGCCGGGCGTGATGAGCCTGCTGCTGGTGACCGAGTATTTGGCCATGGTGACCGCCGCCAGGGGGTTCCCGGGGTGGGGCCTGAGCCTCGCCGCGTTGGTCGGTGGCGCCTTCGCCTCCGGGGGGGCCTCCGCCATCAACTGCTGGTTCGACCGGGACATCGACGCCGTCATGGGCCGCACCCGCAACCGCCCGGTCCCGGCCGGCCGGATCTCTCCGGGGCGGGCGATCGTCTTCGGCCTGGTGCTGAGCGCCGCTGGCATCGGGGTCTTCTACGCGCTGGTCAACCCCCTGGCCGCCCTCCTGTCGCTGGCCGGCGGGGCCTTCTACGTCTTCGTGTACACCTTCTGGTTGAAGCGCACCACCAAGGAGAACATCGTGATCGGCGGGGCGGCGGGAGCGATCCCTCCGCTGGTCGGCTGGGCGGCGGTCACCCACTCCGTGGGCCCGGTGGGGGTGGCCCTCTTCGCCCTCGTCTTCCTCTGGACCCCACCCCACTTCTGGGCGCTCTCGCTGATCGTGCGCCGCGACTACGCGGCGGTCTCGGTGCCGATGCGCCCGGTCGCGGTCGGCGTCGGCCGGACCCGCAGCGGCATCGTCACCTACGCCGTTCTCATGGTGGTCGCCAGCCTCGCGCTGGCGCTCTGGCTGGGGCCGCTTGAGCTCGTGGTGGCGGCGGTTCTGGGGGGCGGCTTCCTCTACCTGGCGCTGCAGGTCCTCCGGGAGCGCCAGGGCATGCGCTGGGCGCGCCAGCTCTTCCGCTACTCCATCGTCTATCTCTTCGCCTTCTTCCTCGGTACGGCGCTGGTCGCGGCCCTGGCCCGCTGAGGGCGGGCGCGACCCGGCGAACCCGGGCGCAGCGGTCGGGAGCGCCCCCTGGCCGCCTAGCCGGATACCTCCCGCCCCTGTACGGCCGCGCGCGCCATTGAGGCGTCTCCCAAGTGCCGAGTCTTGAACGGGTGAGCCGCTTTCAAGTACGGCCCTGGTCCCCGGCCGACCTGACTCCGGTCAACGAGCCTGCAACCACTTCGTCCGCACGGCGTCCTCCACCCTCGTGCTGGAAAGGGCCGATCGGCATCGGGCGCGGGCCCTGGCCGGCCATCCCAACTCAGCTTCGGTGCCGTTGCACCTCGAGTTCGGGTTCCGCCTGGTGGGGCAGTTCACCGAACCGGGGCGGGCTTCGGTCGCTTTTGGGATGTCCCTTGGTATGAGAGGCGGCGGGCGAGCGGTAGGCTGGTGCAGAGCCGATGAAGCTGACCCCTGAGGTTCTGAAGGAGCTGGTGGTGAAGCCGGGCGCCGCGGCCGGACTGGGCCGGCGGGGCACCGGGTCCCTGGTGGCCGCCTGGCCCGGGGACGGCCCCGGCGGCCCCAAGGAGGTGGCCGAGCAGGACCTGCGGCTGTTCGTCGAGGAGCTCGCGGGGGCCCAGGACCGCCTCTGGGCCAGCGCCACCCGCGCCCTCCTGGTGGTGATCCAGGCCCAGGACGCAGCCGGCAAGGACGGGACCATCAAGCATGTGATGTCGGGGGTGAACCCCCAGGGCTGCCGGGTCCACAGCTTCAAACAGCCGTCCTCGGCGGAGCTGAGCCACGACTTCCTTTGGCGCTACGGGGCGGGGCTGCCGGCGCTGGGCGAGATCGCGATCTTCAACCGCTCCTACTACGAGGAGGTCTTGGTGGTGCGGGTCCACCCCGAGCTGCTCGGCCACCAGCCCGGCGCCGCCGAGGCCGGGCCCTTCTGGCGACGGCGCTACCAGGACATCAACGCCTTCGAGCGGCACCTGCACCGGAACGGGACCTCGATCCTGAAGATCTTCCTGCACGTCTCCAAGGAGTAGCAGCGCCGCCGGCTGCTGGACCGCCTGGACGACCCCCGCAAGTACTGGAAGTTCTCCGAGGCCGACCTGGCGGAGCGCCAACGCTGGCACGACTACCAGTCGGCCTACGAGGAGGTGCTGGGTGCCACCTCCACCAGCTGGGCCCCCTGGTACGTGGTCCCCGCCGACCACAAGTACCTGCTCCGGGCGCTGGTGGGCGGATTGGTGGTGCACGCCATCGAGACCCTGGACCTGCAGACGGCCGAGCCCACCCCGGAGCGCCTCGCCTCGCTCGCCCGGGCGAGGGAGCAGCTCCTCAGCGAGGGAGCGGACGGCCGCCCTCCCTGCCCGAACCCGGCTCGCCCGGCCGGTTAGAGTTGGGGAGTGACTGACACCACGGTTCTGTCGCGCCGCCTCGGCGGCCAGGGGCTGGAGGTCTCGGCCGTCGGCCTTGGCTGCATGGGTATGTCCCAGGCGTACGGGCCGGCCGACGAGGCGGAGTCGCTGGCCACCATCGATCGGGCGCTGGAGCTGGGCGTCAACTTCCTGGACACCGCCGACGCCTACGGCGAGGGTCACAACGAGAGGCTGATAGCTCGGGCGCTCTCGGGACGGCGGGAGCGCTTCGTGGTGGCGACCAAGTTCGGCATCACGCGCGATGGGCCGATGGCGGGTTCGGTGAGCGGCCGCCCCGACTACGTGCGGAGCTGCTGCGACGCCTCGCTGGCCCGCCTCGGCATCGAGCACATCGACCTCTACTACCAGCACCGGGTCGACCCCGAGGTCCCGATCGAGGAGACCGTGGGGGCGATGGCCGGGCTGGTCGAGTCCGGCAAGGTGCGCTACCTCGGGCTCTCGGAGGCCAGCGTCGAGTCGCTGGAGCGGGCCTGCGCCGTCCATCCCATCTCCGCCCTGCAGAGCGAGTGGTCGCTCTGGACCCGGGAGCTGGAGCCGGAGGTGCTGCCGGCGGCGCGGCGCCTCGGGGTGGGCCTGGTCCCCTACAGCCCGCTGGGTCGCGGCTTCCTCTCCGGGAGGATCGTCAGCACCGCGGACTTCACCGAGGACGACTTCCGGCGCCGGAACCCGCGCTTCCTTGGGGAGAACTTTGAGCGCAACCTGGAGTTGGTGGCGCTGGTCCGCCAGCTGGCGGAGGAGAAGGGCGTCACCCCGGCGCAGCTGGCCCTCGCCTGGCTGCTGGCCCAGGGCGACGACGTGGTGCCGATCCCGGGGACCAAGCGCCGGGTGACCCTGGAGGAGAACGCCGGGGCGGTCCACGTGGGGCTGAGCGTGGCCGAGCTCGAGCGGCTCTCCAACCTCTTCCCCCTCGGCGCCTGGTCGGGGACTCGTTACCCCGACGCCGCGTATCGATACGGACAGAGCCCCCGCCGGAACTAGGGGATCTGGTCGGCGCCCGTGGCGCCGGGGCCGCCCTCCCAATCGGGGGCCTTCGGTTCCTGGATGCGACCTCCCAGGGTGGGCACCGAGCTGATCAGCGCCGCCGTGTAGGGGTGGGAGGGCTGGCGGAACACCTGCTCGGTCGGCCCCTCCTCCACCACCTCGCCCCGGAACAGCACCAGCACCCGGGTGCACACATGCCGGATGACCGCCATGTCGTGGGAGATGAAGAGCATCGAGAGGCCGAAGCGCTCCACCAGGCTGGCGATGAGGTTCAGGACCTGGGCCCGGACCGCGACGTCCAGAGCGCTCACCGCCTCGTCGGCGATCAGCACCTCCGGGGAGGGGGCCAGCGCCCTTGCGATCGCCACCCGCTGGCGCTGGCCCCCGGAGAGCTGGTGGGGGTAGCGGCGCCCCGAACCCGCGGGCATCCCGACGGCCTCAAGCAGCTCCTCCACCCGACGCCCGAGGTCGCCCCCGATCTTCAGCGCCCGCAGGGGCTCGGCCACCGACTCGGCGACGCGCAGCCGCGGGTCCAGCGTGCCGAAGGGATCCTGGAAGACCATCTGGACCGAGCGGTGCAACTCCTCCAGCTCTCGCCGGCTCCGGCCCACGATCGATTTGCCCTTGAAGCGGATGTCGCCCGCTTCCGGCATCTCCAGGGCCACCAGGAGGCGGGCGAGGGTGGACTTGCCCGACCCCGACTCGCCCACCACCCCAAGACGCTCTCCGCGCCACAGCTGGAGGGAGACCCCGGACAGCGCCCGCACCGGGTGGGAGCGGCTGCCGTAGCGCTTGCTCGCGGACAGCACCTCGAGCAGGGGGGGCTCGGCGGGGGACAGATGGGTCATGCCCCTCCCCCTCCCTCCGAGGAGAAGGGGAACCAGCAGGCCACCCGATGCTCACCTTCGGTGAGCCGGGGAACCTCGCGGCAGCGGTCCTGCTCGCGGGGACAGCGGCCGCGGAAGACGCACCCACAGGGGAACTGGTCCCAGGCCGGGACCGCTCCCGGGATGGTGGGCAGCTGCCCGGCGGCGGTTTCCCCGTCGGCGCTGATCCCTCTCGAGGTGTCGAGCAGGGCCACCGTGTAGGGGTGCCGGGGGGCGGTCAGGATCTCCCGGGTGGGCGCCGACTCGACCACCGTCCCCCCGTACATCACGAGGATCCGGTCACAGACCGACGAGACCACGGCCAGGTCGTGGCTGATGAGGAGCAGCGCCGAGCGTTCCTCTCTCACCAGCCGCTGGAGAAGTGACAGCACCTGGGCCTGGACGGTGACGTCGAGGGCGGTGGTCGGTTCGTCGGCCAGGATCAGGGCCGGGTCGCAGGCGAGCGCGATGGCGATCAGCACCCGTTGGCGCTGACCTCCGGAGAGCTGATGGGGGAACCGGCGGGCCTGTTCGGCGGGGTTGGGGAAGCCCACCCGGGCCAGGAGCTGGAGCATCCTGGAGCTGGCCTCAGCCCGGCTGATCCGGCGGTGGAGGCGCACCGCGTCCCGGATCTGCCTGCCGACCCGCATCAGCGGGTCCAAAGCGGTCATCGGCTCCTGGAAGATCATCGCCAGTCGGTCGCCGCGGATCTCCGAATAGCGGCGGTCGGACAGCCCGGTCAGCTCCACCCCCTCGAGCTCGATCGAGCCCTGAAGGGAGAGGCCCTCGGGAAGCAGCCCCATCAGCGCCAGGGCCGCCATCGTCTTCCCCGAGCCGGACTCGCCGATCAGCCCCACCCGCTCCCCGGCGTTGACCGAGAGGCTGAGGCCACGGATGATCTGCTGGCCGGCGGCCTCCACCACCAGGTCGGAGACCGTGAGCAGCGTCACTCCCCGCTCCGCAGGGTGGGGTCGAGAAGGTCCCGCAGCCCGTCGCCGAGGGCGTTGAACCCCAGCACGCTCACGGCTATGGCCACCCCGGGCCACACCGCCAGGAGGGGGTCCTGATAGAGGTAGCTCTGGGCGCTCTGCAGCATCCCGCCCCAGGTGGCGGTGGGCGGGGGAGTCCCCAGCCCCAGATACGAGAGCGCCGCCACCGCCAGCACCGTGATCGAGAGCAGCAGTGACGACTGGACGATGACGAACGGCAGGACGTTGGGAAGCACGTGGCGGCGGAGGATGGCCAGCGGAGACCGGCCGTAGGCCCTTGCCGCCAGCACGTACTCGCTCTCCAGGACGGTCAACGCCGCTCCCCTCGTGACCCGGGCGAAGGCGGGGATCGAGGCGATCCCGATGGCGATGGTGGCGGTGGCGGTCGAGGCCCCGAACGCCGCCACCAGGGTGATCGCCGCCAGCAGGGCGGGGAAGGAGTAGACGAGGTCGGCAGCGCGCATGATCAGCTCCCCCAGCCGGCCGCCGCGCGAGGCCGCCAGGAGGCCGGCGGGGATCCCCACCAGGCCGGCGATCAGCACCGCCCCGGCGCTGGAGATGAGGGTCAGGTCGGCGCTGGACATGAGCCGCGAGAGCACATCGCGCCCGTACTCATCGGTGCCGAGCAGATGGCTGGGGCTGGGCGGGAGCAGCTCCTTGGACGTCGAGACGACGAGCGGCCCATAGGGCGTCCAGGCGAGCGCCAAAAGGGCCACCAGCACTATCAGGCCGACCACCACCCCCCCGAAGGTGGCGCTGGGGCTGCGTCGTCCCAAGCGCCGGAGCCGGGCCCAAGAGGGGCCCACAGCCCCCTTCGCGGCGGCGCTCACGACCCCAGCCCGATCCGGGGGTCGACCACCCGGTACATGATGTCGACCAGGAGGTTGGTGACGATCACCACGGCGGCCACCAGCATCACCAGGTCCTGGACCACGATCAGGTCCCGGTTGGCGACGCTGGAGAGCAGCAGGCTGCCGGCGCCGGGCAGGGTGAACACCGCCTCGATCACCACCGCCCCGATGACGAGGCCGGAGAGCTCCAGACCGAGGACGGTGATCACCGGGAGGGCGGCGTTGCGCATCCCGTGGCGGAGCAGCGCCTGATGCCTTCGCATCCCCTCGGCCCGGGCGGTGCGCAGGTAGTCGGCGGAGAGGACCCCCAGCACCGCGGTGCGCACATAGCGGGAGAGGATCGCCCCCTCGACCAGGCCGAGGGAGATGGCGGGCAGGGCCAGCGACTGCAGCGCCCCGACGACGCTCGTGGTCCAGGGGGTGAAGCCGCTGGCCGGGAGCAGGCGGAGGTAGACCGCGGCCACGATGATCAGCAGGATGCCCAGTACGAAGTTGGGGATCGCGATCCCCAACTGGGTGGCGGCCGCCAGGATGGTGCCCGACGCCCGCCGGTGCCGAAGCGCGCTGACGACCCCCGTGGGCATGGCGACCGCCACTCCGACCAGGAGCCCGAGCAGGACCAGCGGTGCCGTCACCGACAGGGCGGAGCCGATCTCGGGGGCGATCGGCTGCCCCGAGATGTACGACCTGCCGAGATGGAGGGTCAGCAGCCCTCCGATCCAGTGCAGGTACTGCATCCAGAGGGGCTGGTTCAGGCCGAGCTTGACGGTGAGCTCCCGCACCGCGGCCCTTGTCGCCTGGGTGCCGAGGATCACCTGGGCCGGGCTGCCGGGCAGGAAGTTGAGGACCACGAACACCAGCAGGGAGGCGGCGAGGAGGGTGAGGATCGTGGTCAGAAGGCGCCGCCAGAGGAAGCGGGGCACCGATTCGCGGCGGCCGCGCTCCCCGGTGGGCGCCAGCCGGTTCAGGTCACCCGCCGGGAGGGTCAGCGGCTGGACTTCCGGTCCCTCCGCGCCGCGCCTGAGGTTCGGGGCCGGCTGGTCATGGGGCTAGGAGCTGAAGCCCAGCGACCTCGCCGCCGCCGGGATCGAGCCCCCCAACCCCACGTAGGCGAGGTCCAGGGACTCGGTGTAGGCGGTGGACGGCAGCCCGACCACGTCCTTTCGGGCCACGGTGAGGTTGGGGATGATGTACAGCCAGTCGTTGACCGCGTCCGCCGTGATCTGGCGCAGGACCTGGCGGTATCCGGCGATCCACCCGGCCTCGGTGGGGGCCGCGTTGGCGGCCCGAAGCTCAGCCGCCACCTGGGCGGTCTGCGCGTAGTGCCAGTAGTAGCCGGGAGTCCCGTAGTTGCCGATGTCACGTCCCTCGGCGTGGTCGATGATGGTGGCCTGGAAGGCCCCCCCCTCGAAGACCTGGGAGATCCAGAGCGGGAAGTCGATGGTGCTGACCGTGACCCGAATGCCGATCGCCCCCAGCTCGGAGACGATGAGGGGGGCGGCCAGCTGCGCGTAGAAGTAGGGGGGGAGGGTCAGGGCGAGGGGGAATCCGGAGCCGTACCCCGCCTGACGCATCAGCGCCTTGGCCTTGGCGACGTCGTATGGGTAGGTGCCGGAGAGGTTCAGGTAGTAGGGGTCGGCGGGGACGGTGTCGCTGCCGGCGGGGATCCCATAGCCTCCGGAGGCTGCCTTGATGATCGCCGCCTTGTCGGTGGCGTAGGCGATCGCCTGCCTCACCACCTTGTTCTGCAGCGGGCCGTAGGCGTTGTTGAGGGTGAGCTGGACCTTGCCGTTGGTGAGCCCGGCGGTGACCCGGTAGGCGGAGTTGGACTTGAACAGCCCTAGGTCCTGCGGGGTGGAGAGGTTGTCGATCATCTGCACCTGACCGCTCTGCAGCGCCGCGTTCAGGTCGTTGGGGTTGGTGAAGTAGCGGAAGGTCACCCCCGCGACCTGGGGGAGGTAGCCCCAGTAGCGGCCGTTGCGCGTCAGCGAGACGCTGTAGTTGGTGACCTCGCCGGCAACCTTGAAGGGGCCGGTGCCCACCGGGTCGGTGGCCATGCTGGAGATCGTCCGGGGATCGAGGATCACCCCGTTGGAGTAGGCGGCGAGGTCGTACAGCCACTCCCAGCTGGGGCTGGCCAGGGTGACCTGGACCTGGTCAGTGGCGACGGTGGCCACCGAGGCGACGTCGAAGACCTTGGCGTAGGGATAGGTGGAGCTGGGGGCGAAGACCCGCCGCAGGCTGAACACCACGTCCGCCGGGGTCAGGATGTCCCCGTTGGAGAACCGCACCCGCTTGCGGATGGTGAAGGTGAAGACCTGATTGTTGGAGCTCACCTTCCAGGAGCTGGCGAGGATCGGGACGATGGTGCCGTTGGGGGCCAGCTGGACCAGGTGCTGGAGCACGTTGTAGTCGATCACCTCGTCGATCGCCTGGGAGGCGTTCGCCGTGGGGTCGAGGGTCGGGGGAAAGACGTTGGAGGACCCGATCGTGAGGGTCTTCAGCGGCTGAGCCTTGCCGGGTGAGCCCCCGCTGCTGCAGGCGGCCAAGAGCAGGCCGACCGCCGCCACGGCGGTCACCCCCCGGACCGGGCTCCTCTTCCAGGGCCGACCACCAATCATCCTTGCCCTCGTGAGACGCGCAGGCCCGGAGCCGCCCGGTGGCACTGCGAGCCCACTCTAGCAGCCGAACTGGAGGGTGGGCGGGCCGCCGCGCCCCCGGCTGCTGCCGTACGATCGGCGAAGGTGGTGTCGGAGCCCCACCAAGGAGATTCCGTGCTGACCCTGCGTCGCTCCACCGTCGCCCGGCCGGCGGCGGCCCCTCTCCTCGTGAGGTCGACCTCCCCTTCGAGCTTCGGCCGGGCGCGGTGACTGCCGTGAAGCGGGCTGAGCCGGCTCTGGGGTCCCCGAAGGCTCATCCGATCCGGGTGGATGCCAAGGCGGCGGTGGCGCTCGCCCGGGAGCTGGTCCGGGTTCGCAGCGTGCGCCCGGAGAGCGGGGGCGCGGGGGAGGCCGAGGCGGCCCAGCTGGTGGCCGGCGTGATGCTGGGCTTCGGCTGGGAACCTGAGGTCACCGAGGTGGCCCCGGGACGGCCCAACGTGATCGCCACTCTCGCCGGCGGAGGCGGCCCCGGTCCGTTGCTCGCCCTGGAGGGCCACCTCGACGTCGTGACCGAGGGCGACCTCAGTGAGTGGAGCGTCGACCCCTTCGAAGGAGTCGTCCGGTCCGGGCGGCTGTACGGCCGGGGCGCGGCGGACATGAAGGCGGGGCTCGCCGCCATGCTCCACGGCGCGCGGGCGCTGCAGCGCGCCGGTCCCTTCCCCGGCTCCCTGCGGCTCCTGGTGCTGTCCGACGAGGAGGGGATGATGCTGGGGGCCAAGCGGGCGGTCGCCGACGGCGCCCTCAGCGGGGTCTCGGGCGTGATCGTCTGCGAGCCCGAGGGCGGGGAGATCTGTCCCACCTCCAAGGGAGCGATCCGGGTTCGGGTCGACTTCACCGGCCGGATGGCGCACGGAGCGATGCCCCACGAGGGGGCGAGCCCGATTCCGGCCCTCGCCGCTCTGGTGATGGAGGTGGGCCGGCTTGAGGCGCGGCTCCAGGGCGACCACCCGGAGCATCCCACCCTGGGCCGGCCCTTCATAACCCCCACGGTGATGAATGCCGGCGACATGAACCAGATGAATGTCAGCCCCGGCCACGCAGTCCTCGCCCTGGACATCCGCACCATCCCCGGGATCGACCACAGCCGGCTGCTGTCGGAGCTGGCCGGCATCTGCGCGGCGGCCGCAGCTGATGCCGGGGTGGATGCCGGGGTCAGGGTGCTCGACGACCGCCCCCCCGTCGACACCCCGCGGCAGGACCCGCTCGTCGCGGCCCTCGCCAGGTCGCACACAGAGGAGACCGGCGAGCCGGCGCGCTTTGGCGGGGTGCCGGGCACCACCGACGGCACCATCTTCAGCCGGGACGCGGGCGTCCCGAGCGTGGTGTACGGCCCGGGCGGCAAGTGGATCGCGCACCGGGCGGACGAGTTCGTGGAGATCGCCGAGATCCCCCGCTACGCCAGGGTCTACGCCCGGGCGGCGCAGCTGTTCCTTTCCCGGGCCGGATGAGCGGCCCGGGGCCGACCAACTCGCTGGTCGACGTGGCGGGATTGCGGGTCGGCCACGCCAGCCGGGTGGGGGCCGGGTGGCTGACCGGCACCACCGTGGTCCTGGCACCGCCCGGGGGCGCCACCGCCGGAGTTGACGTTCGCGGGGGCGGGCCGGGGACCCGGGAGACCGACCTCCTCGACCCTCGGAACCTGGTGGAAAGGGTTCACGCGGTGGTGCTGAGCGGGGGCAGCGCCTACGGGCTCGCCAGCGCCGAGGGGGTGATGCTGCGGCTGGAGCGGGACGGGGTCGGCCTGGTGGTGGGCGCCGGGCCCGGCGCGGTGGTGCCGATCGTTCCGGCGGCGATCATCTTCGACCTCGGAAGGGGAGGGGACTTCCGCCGGCGGCCGGTCGCCGAGCTGGGGGAGGCGGCGTATGACGACGCGGTCAGCGCTCAAGGGGCAGGCCCGGCCCGCCAGGGTTGCGTCGGGGCCGGAACCGGGGCGGTGGCCGGCGGGCTGAAGGGTGGGGTGGGGTCCGCCAGCCTTCGCCTTCCCTCCGGCATCACCGTGGCCGCCCTGGCGGTGGTGAACGCCGTCGGCTCCGCTGTCGACCCGCGCACCGGGCGCCTGTGGGCGCTGGATGCCGGGGTGGAGGGGGAGTTCGACGAGCTGGCGCCCCCGGGGAGCGAGAGGGTGGGGGCGGGCCCCGCCCCCGGAGAGGCGCGCGGGCTCAACACCACGATCGGGGTGGTGGCCACCGACGCACCGCTGACCAAGGCGCAGTGCCGCCGACTGGCGGAGGCGGGCCAGGACGGATTGGCGCGCGCCATCCGTCCTGCCCACACCATGTTCGATGGCGACACCATCTTCGGGCTCTCCACCGGCTCCGCCTCGGAAGCCGCCGATCCGGCGACCCTCAACTCCCTCCTGGCGGCGGCCGCCGCCTGCTTCGAGCGGGCGATCGGGCATGGCCTGCTGGCGGCCGCGACGACAACGACTCCGGCGGGGACCTGGCGCTCGTACTCCGAGACCCACCTCAGGGTGGGCTCGGCGGGGACCTGAGACCGCGTGGGAGGATTGAGGTGATGAAGAGGCAACTTCGCGCCGCGCCCGGTCAGGGGCCGCCGGGTTGACGGACCCGCAGCCCGGCTACCGCGACATGTTCCGGCTCGATGGGCGCACCGCCGTCGTGATCGGGGCCGGGAGCGGGATCGGCAGGGCCTCGGCCCTCGCGCTGGCGGCTCATGGGGCGACCGTCGTCTGCGCCGACATCAACCCGGCCTCGGCGGCGGAGACCGCCCGGACCGCGCCCGGGCCCGCCACCTCTGAGGTGCTCGACGTCCTTGACCCGAAGGCGGTGGCTGAGCTCGCCGGCAACCATCCGGAGGCGGAGGTGCTGGTGTTCTCGGCGGGGATCAACGTTCGCAAGCGGCTGCTGGACTACACCGACTCGGAGTTCGATCGGGTGGTGGGCCTCAACCTGCGGGGCTGCTTCCACGCGGTCCGGGCTTTCGGCGGCGGCATGGCGGCGCGCCATCGGGGGAGCATCATCGGCCTCTCTTCGATCCGCTCACTCACCGTGGAGCCGGGCCAGGGTGTGTACGCCGCCACCAAGGCCGGGATGGTCCAGCTCCTGCGCACGGCGGCGGCCGAGCTGGGCCCGATGGGCGTCCGGGCCAACGCCGTAGCGCCGGGGGTCGTGGAGACCCCGCTCACCGCCCAGATCCAGGCGGTTCCGGAGTGGCACGATGCCTACGCCGCCAAGACCGCCCTCGGCCGCTGGGCACGGCCGGAGGAGATCGCCGGGGCCGTGGTCTTCCTGGCCAGCGACGCCGCCAGCTACATCACCGGCAGCGTGCTGGTGGTCGACGGCGGCTGGACGGCGATCGACGGCCGCTACGACCCGCCCCGGTCGTGAGCCGGAAGGAGCCAACCTTCGCGCCGACCCGGTACGCTGACCCCCCCGGCGCTACCCGGCTCGTCCTGATCCGCCACGGTGAGCCGGAGCCCTTCCGGCCGCCGGCCGGCGCGGGCCCAGTCGCTGCTGGCTTTGACCCGGGGCTTGCCCCCATCGGGCGGGAGCAGGCGCGGCGGGTTGCGCTTTGGCTCCTCTCCCGGGGGATCCGCCAGGTGTGGAGCAGCCCCCTGCGGCGGGTGCGTGAGACCGCAGCCCCGCTCGCCGAGCGGCTGGGTGTCGAGCTGCTTGTGCTTGAGCAGCTGCGGGAGGTCCACCTCGGTGTCTGGGAGGGAGGGGTGGTGCATCAGCGCATCCACCAGGCCGACCCCCTCTGGGAGGAGGTCTGGCGCCAGCAGCGGTGGGACGTGATCCCCGGGGCCGAGGCCAACGCGTCCCTTCACCGGCGGGTGGGCGCCGCCCTGGACCTCATCCACTCCCGCGCCGGGGCCGAAACGGTGGCGGTGTTCACCCACGACGGGGTGATCGCCGCCGCTCTCTCCCTCGCCGCCGGGGCTCGGGCCTTCGCCTTCGCGTCGTCCGAGCATGGCTCGATCTCGGAGCTGGTGGTGGAGGCGCCGGGAAGGTGGCGGGTGCGTGGCTTCAACGAGGTGGCCCACCTGGCCCTCCCCGAGGAGTGGAGCGGAGCGTGAGCCTGGCCCTCACCGTCCTCGGCTGCGACGGAGGCTACCCCGGGCCCGGCGGTGCCGGCAGCGGCTATCTGGTCAGCGCCGATGGTGCTCACCTCTGCCTGGACCTTGGTCCGGGGACTCTGGCCCGGATGCAGCAGCGGATCGACCTCGCCCAGCTGGACGCGGTTGTGATCTCCCACGAGCACCCCGACCACGCCGCCGACCTGGAGGGCCTGGCGGTGGCTCTCCACTTCGCCGACCCACCCCGCCGGATTCCCGTCTTCGCCCCCGCCAGCGTTCCCCAGCACCGCTACTTCACCGAGTGGGAGGAGCTCGATTGGCGGACCGTGGCCGACGGCGGAGCGGTCGAGGTGGCGGGGTTCAGGCTGCGCTTCTCGCGCACCGACCACGGCCCGGAGACCTTGGCCGTGAGGGTCGACCGCGGCCGGGCTGCTGTCGGCTACACCGGGGACACCGGCCCCCTGTGGTCAGCCCGGGAGCTCGGCCCCGGCCTCGATCTCCTCCTCTGCGAGGCGACCTGGACCCGGGCCGAGGAGGGCCGGGCGCAGCATCTCAGCGGCCGCCAGGCCGGGCGGATGGCGAGGGAGGCGGGGGCGCGGCGGCTGGTGGTGACCCACCGGTGGCCCACCATCCCGGAGGCGGCGGTGGCAGAGGAGGCCGCCCGGGCCTTCGAGGCCGTGGTGGAGGTGGCGCGGTGGGGAGCATCGTTCGTGGCAGGGGACGCCCCAACTGACCTCCCCGCCGCTTCCACCGCCTGAGTCCCGTCCCCGGGAGTGTGGCTTGACGCCGTATGGCGCATTCCGTATACTGCCGCCCGAATCCACTTGGGTGCCGGCGCGGGGCACCCGAGGCTCCCGGTGGCGAAGGGTGCGGTGGGCGTTGGGAGCTCCCCGCAGCGACCACCGCCCGTCCTCGGAGGCCGCAATCCGGTCCAGCCCCAAGCGGGCCGGTCCAGTCAGCGGGAGGGAACCAGATGCGTTCGTTGTCACTGAGGAGGCTGCGGGTCGGGGCGCTGGCCTCAGTCGCGGTGGTGGGGATCGCGGGCTGCGGCGCCGCTGCCGCCAGCTCGTCTGCGAAGCAGCCATTGACTCTGGGATTCCTCGGAGCCCTGACCGGGGCCCGGGCGAGCCTCGGTCAGGGAATGGAGCTGGGCGCCCAGCTCGCCGTCGATCAGGTGAACAGCCATGGCGGGGTCATGGGCCACAAGCTGCTGCTGGTGGCGGAGGACACCGCCTCCGACCCCGCCGACGCGGTGGCCGCGGCTGACTTCGAGATCAACTCCGACCATGTGGTGGCCATCATCGGGCCCACCGCGAACACCACGGCCTCGGTCCTTCCCCTGGCGATCAAGGCCAACATCCCAGAGCTGATGTTCGGTGGTGGGGCGATCTTCGACCAGCAGAGCAGCCCCTACTTCTTCCGCCTCTCGCCGTCGGACACCGAGCAGGCCCAGGCGATGGCCTACTTCGCCCACATCAAGGGCTGGAACAAGGTGGCGCTGGCGGTCGGCGAGGCTCCCGCCTCGCAGTCCCTGGTGCCCCCCTTGGAGGCTTCGCTGAAGCGCATGGGCATCACGATCGTGGCCAATGTGGGCATGACCGCCGGCCAGTCCTCATATCGCAGCGAGGTCCAGCAGGTCTACGCCAACCACCCTCAGGCGGTTCTCGGGCAGTTCAACAACACCACCGCGGGCATCTTCTTCGGTCAGGCCTCGCAGGCGGGCGACGCCAGCGTGCCCTTCATCGGCACCAACCTCTGGTACTCGTCGGCGTGGGTGTCCGCGGTGGGCAAGTCGATCGCCTCCGGCCCCGTCTACCTCACCAACTCGTCGACCACCGGGATGATCGGCGCCGAGGAGTTCATCAAGCTGATCCAGTCCAAGACCGGGAGCCCAGTGCCCCCCAACGGCGCCGGGTTCATGTACGACGCCGTCACCGCCTGGGCGCTCGGCGCTGACGCGGCCAAGTCCTGGAGTTGGCCGAAGATCGAGGGCGGGATCCTCACCGCCTCCAACCCCCCGGGGACCCAGTGCGGCAGCTACGCGACCTGCTACGCGCTGCTCAAGCAGGGTACGAAGATCAACTTCGAGGGGTCCCAGAGCACCGTCGACTTCAACAAGTACCACAACGTCTTCGGTCCCTTCGCGGTCCTCCGCTACAACGCCCAGGGCACCCCGGTGACCGTGGACAACTTCACCGCCCCCCAACTCCAGGCCGCCTTCAAATGACGGAGAGGGGAACGATCGGGAGGCGCCGGCCGCGGGCCGGCGCCTCCCGCCCCGCGGGGAACGGCCAGTGAACCAGCTGGCCGAGGCCGTCGGGTTCGGGCTGGTGGACGCGGCGGTGATCGCCCTGGCCGCGGTGGGGCTCTCGCTCCAGGTCAGCGTCACCAACTTCATCAACTTCGCCTACGGCGACTTCATGAGCTTCGGTGCCTACGTCACCTACGCCGCCAACTCCGCGGGCCTCAACTTCTTTCCATCGGTGGCGGTGGGAGCGGCGGGCACCGGCCTTTTGGGGGTGGCCTCGAACTGGGTGGTGTTCCGCCCGCTCATGCGCCGCAAGAGCCGGACCCTGATCCTGCTCATCTGCACGGTCGGGCTCTCCTTCATCGTGCAGAACGCGATCGTCATGATCTGGGGCCCCAACGCCGAGCACTACAGCGTGACCGTGGGCAACGCCCTCCATCTGGGGCCGTTCCTGTTCACCCCGGGCGACCTGATCCTCATCGGGGTGGCCTTCACCCTGCTGCTGATGCTCCACATCTTCATGCAGAACACCAAGTTCGGCACCGCGCTGCGCGCGACCTCCAACAACGACGATCTGGCCCAGGCCTGTGGGATCGACACCGGACGGGTGGTCATGTGGACGTGGGCGATCTCGGGGATGCTCTGCGCGGTGGCCGGGGTCGGACTGGCACTGGAGACCAACAGCCTGCGCCCCACCACCGGTTTCAACGAGCTGTTCGTAGTCTTCGGGGCGATCATCCTCGGAGGCATCGGCCGGGTCTACGGGGCGATGATCGGCGCGCTGGTGATCGGCATCCTCACCGAGGTCACGGCGATGTTCATCAGCCCGGTGTACTCCGGTGCCCTCGCCTTCACGGTGGTGATAGTGGTCCTCCTGCTGCGTCCCCAGGGGCTGCTGCCGGGCCGGGGCCGGTCGGCGTAGCGAGGTGATCTACTTCATCGCGGACCTCCTGGCCCTGGGGGCGATCAACGCGATCATGGCGGTCGGCCTCAACCTGCAGTACGGGCAGGCCGGCATCCTCAACTTCACCTACTACACCTTCGTGGCGATCGGGGCCTACGTGGGCGCGGTCACCACCATGGGCCATCCCCCGGTTCCGGCGTCGGAGGAGACCTTCATCCTGCAGTGGAGCCTGCCCTGGCCGGTGGCGCTCGTCCTGGCGGGGGTGGTGGCCGGGGTTCTTGGCCTGTTCATGGTCCTGGTGGTGATCCGGCGGCTGCGCAGCGACTACTTGGCCATCGTCACGGTGTCACTGGGCTTCATCGTCTGGGACCTCATCACCAACTACGTGCCCCTCTTCAACGGCGCCAACGGCCTCTTCAACATCCCCTACATCCTCAACGGGGCCACCGCTAGTGAGACCACCTACACCATGGAGGTGTTCGGGGTGGCCATGGTGGTTCTGGCGGCGTGCATCTGGGTCGTGCGGTCGATCTTCCGGTCGCCGTACGGGCGGGTCCTGCGGGCGATCCGCGAGGACGAGGTCGTGGCCGCGAGCTTCGGCAAGTCCACCACCTCAAGCCGGGTCTGGGCCTTCGTCCTCGGCTGCGTGATGGCCGGCCTCGCGGGGGCCCTGCTGGTGTTCTATGTGAACGCCTGGAACCCCCAGGGCTTCCTCGCCGAGGAGTCCTTCATCCTGATGGCGGCGATCGTGATCGGCGGTCCCGGCAACTACTGGGGGGCGGTCCTCGGGACCTTCGTCTTCGTTGAGGTGCTGAGCGAGGTGGAGCGCTACCTGCCCAACTTCGGCAACGGAGCCCTGGTCGGGGCGGGAAGAGCGGTCCTAATCGGCATCGTCCTGATCGCAGTCGTCCGCTTCCGGCCCGACGGGCTGATCCCGGAGCGCTGGCTGCACTGGTACCGGTCGCCCCTGCGGGGCGGCCCTGGGGGTGAGGCCGGGTCCCAGCCCCAGGGTGGGCGCCGGGGTAGGCTCGGCATGCCCCGGCTCGGACAGCGGGGCGAGAGCTGATGCTGCAGATCAACGACGTCGAGTTCTCCTACGGCGGCAGCCAGGCGGTGGCGGGATGCACCTTCGATGTGCCCGATCGCAAGGTCACCGGATTGATCGGGCCCAACGGGGCTGGCAAGTCGACGCTGATGGAGATGATCGCGGGCGGGCTGAGCCCCAGCTCCGGCCGGATCGTTTTCGACGGGACCGAGATCCAGGGCCTGGGACGGATCCGGGTGGCCCGGCTGGGCATCATCCGCACCTTCCAGACCCCCCGGGAGCTCACCCGCCTGCCGGTGATGGAGAACCTGGTATTCGCGGCCCCGCGGCAGATCGGCGAGGGGCCGCTGCAGAGCGTCTTCGGCCGGCGGCGCTGGGCCGCCCAGGAGCGCGAACTCCGGCACAAGGCGGAGTCGCTCCTCGAGTGGGTGGGGCTGACCAGGCTCCGCGAGGAGCCGGCCGGCAGCCTCTCCGGAGGCCAGCGGCGGCTGCTGGAGATCGCCCGGGCGATGATGGCCGAGCCCAAGCTCCTCCTCCTGGACGAGCCGAGCGCGGGGGTCTTCCCGGCGGTGCGCAAGCTGATCGCCCAGCGGATCCGGGAGATGGTAGACCAGGGGATCACGGTCCTGGTGGTGGCTCACAACATGGCATTCCTCAGCGACGTTGCCGACGACGTGGTGGTCATGGCCCAGGGGAAGGTCCTCCGCCGGGGCTCCCTGAGTGAGGTCCGCGCCGACGAGTCGGTGGTTGCCGCCTACCTCGGCGGCGGCCATGTGGGAGGAACGTCGTGAGCGAGGCCGCAGAGACGGGACCGATCCTGGTTGCCACCGGCATCACCGCCGGCTATGACGGCCCCCCGATCCTGGACGGGGTTGGGGTCCACGCGTCGCCGGGGAAGATCTCGGTGGTGCTCGGCCCCAACGGCGCCGGGAAGTCGACCCTGGCCAAGGCGATCATGGGCCTCATCAACGTCAGCCAGGGCGAGGTGCGCCTGCGCGGCGAGGTGGTGACCCGCACCCCGGCGCACCAGCTGGTGCGCAAGGGCGTCGGCTACCTGCCCCAGATGCAGAACGTTTTCGACGAGCTCTCGGTCCTGGAGAACCTGCACATGGGGGCGTACAGCTTCAAGGGGAACGTGGCCCAGCGGCTCGAGCGGGTCTTCTCGCTCTTCCCCGACCTGGGCGCCGACAAGCGCAAGCAGGCCGGCCAGCTGTCCGGAGGGCAGCAGCGCATGGTGGCGCTGGCCCGGCTGCTGATGACCGACCCGGCGGTGGCGATCCTCGACGAGCCCACCGCCGGTCTCTCCCCGATCTACGGTGACCGGGTCTGGAACCAGATAACCGAGGTCGCCGCCACCGGGGTGGCGATGCTGATCGTGGAGCAGAACGCCTCGGTGGCGATGGAGTACGCGGACCAGTGCTTCATCTTGGCCGAAGGTCGCAACGTCCTCTCGGGGCCGGCGCGGGAGCTGGCCGGGCGCGAAGAGGTGGCTCAGATCCTGGTGGGCTGACCGGCAGCGGCGGCCCTCGGACAACTCGGTTTGCCTTCACACAACCAACGAGGAGCATCGATGGGACTCACAGCGGCGGTCGCCCGGTTCGTAAGCAGCCTGCGGTTCGCGGATCTACCGGCCCGGGTGGTGTCCGTCGCCGAAGACCACCTGGTCGACTCCTGGGGAGTGATGCTGGCGGGCAGCCAGGAGGAGGCGGCGGGGATCCTGCGCGAGGTTCTCCAGGGCCCCGAGGGCCCGGCGGGGTTGGTCGGTTTGAGGGCGGCGACCACGGCGCCCGCGGCGGCCCTGCTGAACGGGCTGGCCGGCCACGCCCTGGACTATGACGACACCCAGCTCGCGACCTCCGAAGGCTCGGTCTACGGCCTGCTGACCCATCCCTCGGTGCCGGTGACCGCCGCCCTCGGAGCATTGGCGGGCACCGCTGACGTGACTGGCGAGGAATTCATCACCGCCTACGTCGCCGGGGTGGAGGTGGCCTGCCGGGTTGCCGATGCCATCGACCGCCGTCACTACCAGGACGGCTTCCACAGCACCGGTACCATCGGCACCATCGGGGCTGCCGCCGGCTGTGCCCGGCTCCTGGGCCTGGACCCAACGGCCACCGCCGTCGCCATCGGGATCGCCGCCAGCCTCGGCAGCGGGCTGCGCGAGAACTTCGGAACCATGACCAAGCCCCTGCACTCCGGCCGGGCGGCCCACAACGGGGTGCTGGCCGCTCAACTGGCCGGCCGTGGCTTCACCGCCAGTCCGGACATCCTCGAGGCCAGGCGGGGATTCTTCAGCGCCGCCGGCGGCGGTTTCGACCCGGAGAAGATCGAGGAGCGGTTGGGGCAGCCCTTCTTCCTCCTGGAGCCCGGGGTCTCGATCAAGCCCTATCCGTCGGGCTCTCTGTCGCATCCCGCTCAGGACCTGATCCTGGCGATGGTGCGCCGGGACGACCTCGGCCCCGACCAGGTGAGTCGGGTGGTGGTGGGCACCAACTCCAACGTCCTCAACGCCCTCATCCACCACCGGCCACGCACCGGGCTGGAGGGGAAGTTCAGCCTGGAGTACTGCATGGCGACCGGGGTGGTCCGGCGCCACGCCGGTCTGGCCGACTTCTCCGACGCGGCGGTCCTGGACCCCCAGATCCAGGCCTTCATCCCCAAGGTCGAGGTGGTGGTCGACGAGGAGCTCGAGGCTCAGGGCTTTCGCCACGTTCGGACCCGGGTGACCGTGGAGCGCACCGACGGGAGCAGCAGGTCCGAGCTCAGTGAGTGGGCCCGTGGCTACCCGCAGAACCCCCTGTCCCGGGCCGACCTGGACCAGAAGTTCCTCGACTGTGCGGCCCGGGCGCTCAACCCGGGCGAGGCTGCGGCCGCCCTTCGAGCCGTCCGCCAGGTGGCGGGCGCCACCTCGGTAGGGGCGATGCTCTTAGCCCTTCAGCCCGGCCCACCGGGGCGCCAGCAGCGCGCTGCGGCCGCCTCCAGCGCAGGTGCATCGTGAGCGCCGGCACCGACCCGGTCGTCGACGCGGTGGTGGAGCTGGCGCGTTCTCTCGCCTACGAGCGGCTCGGCGACGTCGAGCGCCACGGGGCCGGCCGAATGCTGCTGGACTCTCTGGGCTGCGCCCTCGGGGCGATCACGGAGCCAGCTCCGAGGATCGCTCGTGAGGTGGCGACCGCCGGGATCGGCTCCGGCTCCTGTGGGCTGATCGGCGACCGCCGGCGCAGTGACGCCGACCTGGCGGCCTTCGCCAACGGCGCGGCCATCCGCTACTTCGACCTCAACGACAGCTACGCCAGCCCTCATGGGGTCGGTCATCCCAGCGACTACATCGCGGCGGTGCTGGCGGCCGCCGAGGAGAGCGGGAAAGGCGGGCGCGAGGTGATCGGGGGCATGGCCGTCGCCTACGAGCTGTTCGCCGCCCTCACCGACGCTCTGCAGCTGGGCGTCGAGGGCTGGGACCACGTTCTCGCCGGCAGCATCGCCAGCGCGGTGGCCGCTGGGGTCGTCTTCGGGCTCGACGACGCCGCCCTGCGCCACTGCGTGTCCCTGGCGCTGGTTCCCAACTTCCCGCTTCAGGCGACCCGCTTGGGCGAGCTATCGATGTGGAAGGGCTGCGCCGCCGGCAACGCCTGCCGCAGCGGGGTCTTCGCCGCCCGGCTGGCCCGGCAGGGGCTGTCCGGGCCGCCCCTGCCGTTCGTCGGCCGCGGTGGCTTCCAGTCGGTGGTGGGCATCGAGGTGGACATGGAGGCGCTGCGCCCGGGGCGCCGCCCCCCGGCGATCGGGCAGAGCAACGTGAAGCGCTACCCGTCCGGCTACTTCTCCCAGGGCGCCATCGACGCCGCCATTGAGCTGCGCTCGCGCCTTGACGGGGACCGCAGCCTGACCGCGGTTCAGATCGGAACCTTCGCGTACGCGGCGACGGTCATGGCGGGGGACCCGGAGAAGTGGCGCCCGGCGACCCGGGAGTCGGCCGACCACAGCCTGCCCTACGTGGTGGCGACGGCCCTGGTCCACGGGGACCTGAGCCTGAAGCGGTTCGAGCCCGAGGCGCTCTCGGACCCCGCGGTGGCCGACGTGCTGCGGGTGCTCGAGGTGCGGGAGGACCCGGAGTGCGCCGCCGCCTGGCCGGACACGGTGATGACCAAGATCGCCATCAGCACCACCTCAGGGCGCCGTGAGGAGACCGTGGTGCGCTTCTACCGAGGGCACGCTCAGAATCCGATGTCGGACCAGGAGATCGAGGAGAAGGCCGGCGGGCTGGCCGCCGGGGTTCTGTCGGATGAGGGCTTCCGGCGGCTGGCGGAGCGGGTGTGGAACCTGGAGGAGCTCAGCTCGGTGGGGGACCTGCTCAGCCTGACCTGGCCCTGACCGGCGGGCCGGCAGTGGCCCTCGCCTCCTCACCGGGGGTGCCGTTGGCGGCGAGCTGCTGGGCCACAACCTCGAAGGCGCCCTGGACGTGGCCCTGGATGATCTCCTTGGCCCCGTCCGGGTCGTGCCGCCGGATCGCTTCCAACAGCGCCCGGTGCTCCTGGGCCACGGAGACATGTCGCTCCGACTTGCCGAGGGTGAGCTCCCGGTAGCGGCGGGCATGGACCCAGATCTGTTCCAGAACCAGGGAGAGGATGCTGCTGTGGGCGCTGAGGTGAAGGGCGTCGTGAAACTCCATGGACGCCCGCAGCACCTTGCCCGCGGTCCCGTTCTTCGCCGCCCGCTCCTGAGCCGCCACCGCGGCCTCGAGGCGCTCCAGGTCGGCCGCCGTGGCGCGCTCCGCCGCCAGCTCTGCGGCCACCGCCTCGAGAAGCTCCCTCAGGCGGTACACGTCGCGGGCATGGCCCACCGAGATCGGCGACACCACCAGCCCCCGACCTGGCGCCCCCTCCACCAGGCCCTCCAGCTGGAGCCGCCGAAGGGCGTCGCGCACCGGCATGCGGCTGACCCCAAGCTCACGGGCCAGCCCGGCCTCGGAGAGCCGATGGCCGGGCCCATACGTGTGCCCGACAATCCGCCGGCGGGTGAGCTGATACACCTGGTCCTGCAGGTAGCTCCGGCTGATCTCCGGCAAGCCCTTCCCTCCCCGGGGTGACTGGTCAGATACGGGATGCAGCATCCATTGTCAACGATTGAGGGTCGGGACAGGTGAGAGCGGAGTGCCGCCCGCCTCGAAGTCCAGACGCGGTGCTGAGCGGTGGCGTGGGGGATGGACTCGTGGGGCTGGTCGGGAGTTGCCCAGCGGGCTTCCCGTCACCTAGCCGGTGGCTCTCGCCGCCCCGCCCTCACCGCCCGGGGGAGCGCCCACCCTCCCGGCCCCGCCGGGTCCTCGAGGGCGCCCCCACCCTCGGTGCGCAAAGCAGCACGGGGCAGCACGGGGCCTCGCCTCGCCGATCACGTGCCCACCCGCCCCGTGGGCTCGAGGCGGACCTAGCCCAGGGCGCCCACCACGGCGTCGGCGACCTCCTCGGTCGAGGCGGTGCCGCCGAGATCTCCGGTCAGCACGGTGCCGCCGGCTGTCACCTCGGCCACCGCCTGCCGGACCCGGGCCGCCGCCGGTCCCAGCCCCAGGTGATCCAGCATCAGCGCCCCGGTCAGGATGGCCCCGATCGGGTTGGCCCTGCCCTTGCCGGCGATATCGGGGGCCGAGCCGTGCACCGGCTCGAACATCGAGGGGTGGGTCCGGCTGGGATCCAGGTTGGCGCTGGCAGCGATGCCCATTCCCCCCTGGATGGCGGCGCCGAGGTCGGTGAGGATGTCGTTGAAGAGGTTGGAACCGACCACCACATCGATGGAGCCGGGGTTGAGCACCATCCGGGCCGCCATCGCGTCCACGTGCACCCGCTCCACCCGCAGAGCTGGGAACTCCCGCTCCGCCAGCTCCTGGGTCACCTCGTCCCAGAGGACGTAGGCGAAGCGGCTGGCGTTGGACTTGGTGACGCTGATCAGCCGCCCGCGCCGCTCCTCGGCCCGCCTCATGGCGTAGCGGATCACCCGCTCCACGGCCCGCCGGGTGAAGACGGGCACCTCGACAGCGACCTCTTCAGGAGTGCCCTGGTGGATGCGTCCGCCGGCTCCGGAGTACTCGCCCTCGCTGTTCTACCGAATGAAGAGCATGTCAATGTCGCCGGCCGCGCGCCCGGCGAGCGGGGTGGCCACCCCGGGCAGGAGATTGACCGGGCGCAGGTTGACGAACAGCTGGAATGCCTGACGAATCGGGAGCAGAAGGCCCCAGAGAGTGACGTGGTCGGGCACCGACGGCCAACCCACCGCGCCGAGGTAGATGGCGTCGTAGCGCGCCAGCTGCTCCAGGCCGTCCGCGGGCATCATGCGTCCGGTTTGCTCGAAATATTGCGAGCCCCAGGGAAGCTGCGTGTAGTCCAGTTGGGCCACGCGGTCCAGCACTCGAAGGCCCGCCGGGATCACCTCTTGGCCCACTCCATCGCCGGGAATCACCGCCACACGCACTGCTTTTTCCTCCGTTCCCGCGGCCGAGGACGTGCGGCGGCGGCACCCAGACTTACCTGGCTAGGATACGGTACCGAGCGGCCTCGCGGCGCTTCCTGAGGACTGCTGGGGGGCCCGGTCCAGTGGGCGAATCCCCAGCTATTTCCCCATCAGTTGTGGGGCCTGCCCCGACCTTCCCGCCCCGGCGGGATTCCGGCTCAGGTCGGTTTGCGAGCCGAGGACGGGACCAGGGAGCTGGCGGTCAGCTCGGAGACCGAGGAGTGGCCGCTGAGGCCCAGTGTGAGGTCGAGCTCGGCGAGGAGGCAGCGGAGCACGTGGCGCACCCCGGCCCCGCCGCCCAGCGCCAGCCCGTAGACGTAGGGGCGTCCCACCAGCACCGCCCGGGCCCCGAGCGCCAGCGCTTTGACAACGTCCGCCCCGCTCCGCACCCCGGAGTCGAAGAGGATGGGCAGGCCGATCCCCGCCGCCGCCACGTCTTCCAGGCAGTCGAGGGCTGGCCTGGCTCCGTCGACCTGCCGCCCGCCGTGGTTGGAGACTATGAGGCCGTCGACTCCCGCCTGGGCCGCGGCGCGGGCGTCGTCCGGGTGGCAGATTCCCTTGACCAGGATGGGTAGCGAGGTGTGGTCCTTGAGCCAGCGCAGGTCGGACCAGCGCAGGCCCGGGCGACTGAACACCTGGCTCCAGAGGGTGATCGCACCCGCCGGGTCGTCCTCGGGAGGACGGGGGAGCCGAGCGCGGAACACCGGGTCGGAGAGGTAGTTGGCCAGGCCCCGGCCGTGGAGGAAGGGCAGGAAGCCGTTGGCCAGGTCGCGCGGCCGCCACGCCAGGGTCCAGGTGTCGACCGTGACCACCAGCGCCGAGTACCCGGCCCGCTCGGCCCGCCCCACCAGGCTCAGCGCCAGCTCCTGGTCCGCGGGCCAGTACAGCTGGAACCAGCCCACACCCTGGCGCCCCCGGGCCAGCTCAACGGCCACCTCCTCGAGGCTGGTGCTGGCGACGGTGGAGAGTATGAGGGGCACCCCCAGCTCGGCCGCGACCCCGGCGAGGAGCAGCTCCGCCCCCTCCCGGACAATCCCCAGGGCCCCTATCGGTGCCAGGAGGAGTGGGGAGGCGAGGGGGCTGCCCAACAGCTCGACGGCCAGGTCACGCTCGGGCACTCCGCGCAGATGCCGCGGGACGATCTGCCAACTCTCGAAGGCCGCCCGGTTTCCGCTGGCGGTCAGCTCCAGTCCGGCGGAGCCCGCCACGTAGGCGTGGGCGGTGGGACTCATCACCGCGGCGGCCGCTGCCTCCATCCCCTCGGCGGTCATGGGGAACTGCGGCACCTCCCCGGCGACCCCCGCCTGGTAGATCTCGTTCTGGAACTCGGCGAAACTGGTCACGGCGCGAGCCTCGGGCAGGGGAGTGGGCCGGCACCGCCGCAGCGCCGTTGTCCGCCGGGGGCGGGGTGCTCAGCGGTCATGCCGGCGGGATGGTAGCAGGAGGCCGGGCGCGAGGGCCCGAGCCCGGCGGGCCCCAGCGACCGGGCTCCGGCATGCCGCTAAGGCGAACACTCAGCGCCACCTTACATTTGGTCGCTCCAGTCCGGCCATGACCCAACCAGAACCAGTCCGAGGGCGCAGTTGCGCTTGACAGACAGGGGGGGCCGTTGCTAACCTCGCGCGACCAGCGGGAGGCTCGCCGTCCGGGGCGTGGACGCGCCTGCGGACGGGGCTTGCCGTCTTGGGGACGGAGTGCGCCTGACCGGGTTGCAAGGGGGAGAACTGGTGTCAGATCAGGTGATGACGGGGGTCGGCGCCACCGAGGAGGTGGCGCGGCACTATAAGAAGGATCTCGGCCTCTGGTCGGTGGTGTTCCTCGCCACCGGGGCCATCCTCGGACCGGCGGTCGGGTTCACCCCGGTCTCGGTCCTGGGCCTGGCGGGGCCCTCGGGGATGTTCTCCTGGATCATCGCCTTCCTCATGATCCTGGTGCTGGCGATGTCCTACATCGAACTGGGGACGATGTGGCCTCGGGCGGGGGGGGTGGCGTACTACCCGGCGCGGGCCAGCGGCCCGCTGGTGGGCGTGCTCAACGCGTGGGGAGCCTTCATCGGCTACTCGCTGGCGGTGCCCTCGATCATCGTCGCCTTCGTCGAGTACCTCAGCTACTGGTTCCCCACGCTGTTCTCCAACGGGACCCTGACCTGGCTGGGCATCGCCATCGCCTTCCTGGTCCTGATCTCGATGCTGGTCATCAACAGCCTGCGAATCCGCTACATGGGTGAGATCAACAACGTGCTGACCATCTTCACCATCGTGGGGATGGGAGTGGTGATGCTGGCGCTCCTCACCCACTTCCGCACCTCCAACTTCACCAACTTCCACGGGCTCTTCCCGGCCGGCGCCAGCGGACTCCTGCTGGCGGTGGCCGCCACCGTCTACGGCTACGGCGGGTTCCGGCAACCGATCGACTACGCCGAGGAGGTCAGGGACCCGGGCAAGACCATCCCCCGGGCGGTGTTTCTCACGATGTTCATCGTCCTGATCCTCTTCGCCCTGGAGAGCTTCTTCTACGTCGGCGCCATCAACTGGCACGCCATGAAGCTGGGCTCGGGCGCCTGGGCTTCCCTCAGCGCGCTGCAGTTCCCCTTCGTCACCGTGTCCAACGGTGCCGGGCTGGCCTTCGTCGGGTTGATCGCCGTGGTCACCACCTTGATCGCCTCTTTCAAGGATGGGTACATCTACTCCGGCGGCGCGGCGCGCGTGGGCCAGACCATGGCTCGGTACGACAACTACCTGCCGCCGATCTTCGCCCGGCTCACGATCCAGGGGATCCCGATGGTCTCCCTGGTGCTGGTGCTGGTGGTGGTGGCGATCTACCTGGTGCTGCTGCCGGCCTTCTCCAGCCTGTTCCCGCTGGTGGCCAGCGCGCTGGTGCTCTCGTACGCGCCTGGACCCCTCGCCTGCGCCATCTTCCGTCACCGCCATCCGGATGAGCCGCGGCCCTACCGCATGCCCTTCCTGCCGGTGCTCGGACCGCTGGCCTTCGTGGTGGCCAGCCTGATGGTGTACTGGTCGGGGTGGACGGCGATCCGGATCCTCATCCCCTCGGTCGTGGTTGGCGTCCTGCTCCTGGGCTTCTACCGGCGGACGCGGCCGATCACCCGCCAGGACCTCGTCTACGGGGCCTGGATGCCCGCCTACCTCGGGGTCATCCTGCTGCTCTCCTTCCTTGGCGGTTCGGCCTTCGGCGGTCGCAACACCCTGCCCTTCCCCTACGACTCCCTGATCTTCGCGGTGGTCGCGCTGGCCTTCTACTACGTCGGCTACTGGAGCGGCACCCGCTGGACCGGAACCGCGGTGACCGAGGACCCGGAAACGGCGGCGGCGATCCAAACGGCCTGATCCCGGAGGGGCTGTCGCCTTCGGGCGACAGCTCCTCCCTTCCCAGGGCGGCTGGAGCGGACTAGGCTGGAGGAGCATGACCAAGGACATCAGGTGTGCGGTTGGCGTCCACGTGGACGCCGTGGCGGGCTGGCTGGGCTCGTACGGGGGCCAGGACTCGCCCTCCGACATCCAGCGAGGGATGTTCGCCGGGGAGGTGGGCATCCCTCGCCTGCTCACCCTCTTCGAGCGCCTCGGGCTGCCGACCACCTGGTTCATCCCCGGGCACTCCCTGGAGACCTTCCCCGAGCAGGTGGCGAGGGTGGTTGCCGCCGGCCACGAGGTGGGTGCCCACGGTTACTCCCATGAGAACCCGATCGCCATGACCCCGGACCAGGAGGAGGCGGTGCTCGGCCGCTGCGTCGAGCTGATCGAGCGGGCGACCGGGCGGCCGCCCCGCGGGTACGTCGCCCCATGGTGGGAGATGTCGGAGGTCACCGCCGAGCTCCTGATCCGCCACGGCTTCCGCTACGACAACAGCCAGGGCTACCACGACTTCCTGCCCTTCTACGCGCGGGTGGGCGACAGCTGGACCAAGGTCGACTACGGCCGGAGCGCCGAGAGCTGGATGCGGCCGCTGCGCCGCGGCGGGACCGTCGATCTGGTGGAGATAGCCGCCAACTGGTATCTCGACGACCTGCCGCCAATGATGTTCATCAAGCAATCGCCCAACAGCCACGGGTTCGTGAATCCCCGACAGCTGGAGCAGCTCTGGCGGGACCAGTTCGACTGGGTGTACCGAGAGATGGACTACGCGGTCTTCCCGCTCACCATCCACCCCGATGTCAGCGGCCGGCCCCAGGTCCTGCTGATGTTGGAGCGGCTGTTCGCGCACATCAGCTCCCACCCCGGGGTCTCCTGGGTCACCATGGAGGAGGCGGCCGCCGATTTCCGCCGCCGCCAGCCGTTTGAGCCGGCCGCCCGCTAGGTCGGGGGTGAGGGTCCAGGTCCAGGTCCCCGCGACCTCGGCCAACCTGGGCAGTGCCTTCGACACCGCGGCCGTGGCCCTGGACCTCCACCTTCACGTCTCGGCCACCGTGAACGGAGCTGGGGGCAGCAGCGTTCGCTATCAGGGCCCCCAGGCGGCCTCGGTGCCACTGGACCGCTCCAACTTGGTCCGCCGCGCGGTGGTGGCCACCGCGAAGCGGCTCTCGTTTGTGGCGCCGGGTCTGGACCTCGAGGTGTCCAGCGAGATCCCGATCGGAGTCGGCCTGGGGTCAAGCGCCGCCGCTGTGGTGGCGGGGGTCCTGATCGCGGCGGAGCTCGCCGGCGAACAGCCGGGGGTGGCCGACCTGCTGGCGGTGGCGGCGGCGCTGGAGGGTCATCCCGACAACGCCGCCGCCGCGCTCCTCGGCGGGTTCGTGGTCGCCGCGGACACCTCCGCCGGGATCCTCACCAGCCGGGCTGACCTTCCCGCCGACCTCTGCTTTGTGGTGGCGAGCCCGGACCGGCCCCTGCCCACCCGGGTCGCGCGGGCGGTGCTCCCCGATCAGTACAGCCGGGGGGACGTGGTCTCGAACCTGCAGCGCGTGGCCCTGCTGACCGCCGCCTTCTTCGCGGGGGGGGAGGGGCTGCGGCCAGAGCTCTTCGAGGACCGCCTCCACCAGGAGCAGCGGTCCATCCTGGTGCCCGGCCTCTCCCAGAGCCTGCTGGTGCGCCATCCGGACCTCCTCGGGGTGTTCCTCAGCGGGGCCGGATCTTCGGTCGTGGCGGTGGCACGGCGCTCGGTCGAGACGATCGGGGCGCTCTTGGAGAAGGCCTTCGCCAGCGCCGGCGTGTCCTGCGAGGTCCGGGCCCTCGGGCCGGACAACCCGGGCGCCCTGGGGCGGCTGAAGGCGGCGCGGGCATGACCCCGGCCGGGGCCGCCGTGGCGCTCGCGGGGAGGTCTGTCCGGCTCTCCTTGGGGAGGCTCGGCCCCGGGTGACCCGCGTCGAGCTGCGCTGCTCGGACCCCGCCTGCGCCCGGAGGGTGGATCGTGACACCGCAACCTACTCCTGCCCCGGGTGCGGGGGGCTTCTCGAGCTGAGTTATGACCTCAGCCCGGAGCGGGCCCAGGACTGGCCGGGAGTCTGGAGGGGGCGCCTCCCCGGCGGTGCCGACCATGACCGCAGCGGGGTCTGGCGCTTCCGGGAGCTGCTGCCGCTCTTCCCCGACCCCTCGGTAGCGGTCTCGCTGGGCGAGGGGAGGACGCCGCTCATCGAGGTGCCCTCCGTCGCCGCCAGCGTCGGGGTGGCGGAGCTGGCGGTGAAGCACCTGGGCGTCAACCCCACCGGCTCCTTCAAGGACCTGGGGATGACCGTCTGCGTGACCGAGGCCGTCCGCCGCGGGGTGAAGGTGGTGGCCTGCGCCTCCACCGGCAACACCTCGGCCTCAATGGCGGCGTACGCGGCCCGGGCCGGGCTGCGGGCCCTGGTGCTGGTCCCCCGGGGGGCGGTCTCCGGGGCGAAGCTGGCCCAGGCGCTGGACTTCGGAGCGCTGGTGGTGGAGGCCGGCTCCAGCTTCGATGAGGCGTTCGCGCTGCTGCGGGCGATCGTGGAGCAACTGGGACTGTACCTGGTGAACTCCGTCAATCCCTTCCGGCTGGAGGGGCAGAAGACGGTCGCCGTCGAGCTGCTGGAGCAGCGCGGCTGGCGCCCTCCCGACTACGTGGTCCTCCCCGGGGGGAACCTGGGCAACGTCTCCGCCCTCGCCAAGGGGCTGCTGGAGCTCTGGGAGGTGGGGCTCCTCTCCCGGATGCCGCGGCTGGTGGTGGTCCAGGCGGAGGGGGCCAGCCCCTTCCACCGGATGTGGTCCGGTGGGCGCAGGGAGCTCACCCCCGAGCTGGAGCCCGCCACCAGGGCCACCGCCATCCGGATCGGCAACCCCGCCAACTGGCCCCGGGCCCGTCGGGCCCTCGAGCGGACCGAGGGATTGACCGAGGCGGTCAGCGATCTGGAGATCGAGTCCGCCAAGCGAGAGCTGGCGGACTCGGGGATCGGCTGCGAGCCGGCCTCCGCCGCCTCCCTGGCCGGGCTGCGCAAGCTCGTGGCAAGGGGCCAGATCGAGGCGGGGGCCGACGTGGTGCTGATCCTCACCGGGCACCAGCTCAAGGACACCGACTACGTGGGCGAGCACCTCTCCGGTCGCCCCGGGATCAGGAGCGCGGAGCCCTCCGTGGAGGGTGTTGGGGCGGCGCTGCGGGGGTGGCTGTGAGCCGGGGGCCGGTGTTCCCGGACGGCGCGACGGAGCAGGAGGTGGTGGCGATGATCAGTCGTTTCCCGGTGCCGGAGCTGCAGGACCTGCCCTCCGACCTGGCCCGGCGTGTTGGCGAGATCGGGGAGCGGACGGGGTTCGTGCCCAACGTCCTCCTGGCGCTCGGGCACCGCCCCGACGAGCTCCGGGCCTTCATGGACTATCACGACGCGGTGATGGAGCGCCCGGGGGGGCTGAGCAAGGCCGAGCGGGAGATGGTGGTGGTGGCGACCAGCGCGGCCCGGAGCTGTCCCTACTGCGTCATCGCCCACGGGGCGATCCTGCGGGTTCGGGCGAAGGACCCCCGGATCTCGGACCTTCTGGCGACCAACTACCGGCTGGCCCCGCTCACGGCCCGGCAGCGGGCGATGCTCGATTACGCGCTGAAGCTCTCCCTGACGCCGGAGCTGGTCTCCCCCGAGGACCATGAGCTGCTCCGCGCCGCGGGCTTCGAGGACGAGGAGATCTGGGACATCTCCGCGGTGGTGGCCCTCTTCGCCCTGGCCAACCGGATGGCCCTGGCCCTCGACCTCAGGGCCAACCCCGAGTTCCACGAGATCGGGCGCGGCCCTGCCCCGGCCCGCCCCGGCAGCTGACGGACCGCCGCTGGCTGCGACCTCGCCAGGTCCTCTGGACGTTGGCGGACTGTCCTCCCGCGGCGCTGCGGCGGAAGGCGGCCAGTCTGCATGCGGAGCTGCCCGATCGGGGCCTCCTCTGTGCTATCTTGGTGATAGCTATTTATCGGAGCGCACAAGGGAGGAAGCACATGAGTGGGGCGGAATCGCCCGAGTCCGGCCGGGAGGCCGGAGTTGCGGGCCGCATCGGTGTTCGAGTCGGAGTCCGTGAGCGCCGCGCCCTTAGCGTGAACGGCTGGTTCGGGGTCCTGGCCATCGCCGCGGGCATCGTCGTGGCCCACTACCTGTTCGTCGGGGGGCAGACCGTGGCCGCGGTGGTGCTGCTGGTCGCGTCGGTCGTGATCGCCGCCTCCCTGGTCGTCGTCCAGCCGGGCCAGACCCAGGTGGTGCGTTTCTTTGGCAGCTACGTCGGGACGGTGCGCTCCACCGGCTTCTCCTGGGTGCTGCCCCTCACCTCGCGGCGCCGGGTGAGCGTGCGGGTCCGGAACTTTGAGACCAACCATCTCAAGGTCAACGACGCCGAGGGCAACCCGGTGGAGATCGCCGCCATCGTGGTCTGGCAGGTGGCCGACACCGCCCGGGCGGTGTACGCCGTGGACGACTACCTCAACTTCGTGCGCGTCCAGGCCGAGTCGGCGCTCCGCCACGTGGCCACCACCCACCCCTACGACGAACCTCCGACGCCGGGCATCTCCTTGCGCGGCTCCACCGACCAGGTGGCCGGAGAGCTCGCGGAGGAGGTGGCGGAGCGGGTCGCCATCGCCGGAGTCGAGATCGTGGAGGTGCGCATCAGCCACCTCGCCTACGCTCCGGAGATCGC
>DAHUYV010000042.1 GCA_027306885.1 Candidatus Dormiibacterota bacterium | reverse complement strand
TTTGCCGGCTGAAGACATGGCCCTTGCCGAGCCCCGCCTCGTCTCCCGGCTGCTCGCCCTGGCGCGGACCCTCAGAGCGCGCGGGCTCCCGGTGGGGACCTCAGACCTGCTGCTGGGGCTCCAGGCCGTCGCCGTCGTGGGGGTGGAGGACCGCTCCGACCTCGCCGCGGCGCTGCGCGCCTGCTGGTGCCGACAGAGCTCCGATCTGGCGCTGTTCGACCAGGCCTTCGCGGCCGCCTTCGCCCCCTCCGAACGGGAGCCGGTCCGGCTCTCCCAGCCCACCGCCAGGGTCACGGTGTCGGCCCCGGTTCTGGCCCCCGGGGCCGGGGACGAGCCGGCCGCCCCCCGCGGCCGGCCGGCCCGCGGGGTGGCGAGCTCGGATGAGCGGCTGCGGCGGCTGGACTTCGCCGCCTGCACCCAGGAGGAGCTGGCCGACCTCGAGCGGGCGGTGGTGGCGCTGGCCTCACGGCCGGCCCTTCGCCCCTCGCGGCGGCCCCGGCCCGACCCGCACGGCGCCGAGGTCGACTGGCGGCGCACCCGGAGGGCGGCGCTCCGTCACGGGGGTGAGCTGCTCGAGCTCCGGCGCCGCCGGCACGGGACCCGTCCCCGCCAGCTGCTGCTGATCTGTGACGTCAGCGGGTCGATGGAGCGCTACGCTCGTGTCCTGGTGCGCTTCCTCCACGCCGTCGAGCGTTCCTCGCCAGGGGCCGAGGCCTTTCTCTTCGGGACTCGGCTGACCCGGGTCACCCGGGAGCTGCGCCACCGCGACCCGGCGGCGGCCCTCAACGCGGTCGGCGGGGCGGGCGAGGACTGGGCCGGGGGCACCCGGATCGGCGACTGTCTCATGGAGCTGCTCACCGACTGGGGCGGCCGGGCGCTGGGCCGTGGGCCGGTGACCATCCTGCTCAGCGATGGGTGGGAGACCGGGGACCCGAAGCGGCTGGCGGCGGCCACCGCCCGCCTGCAGCGCTCCAGCCGGCTTCTGATCTGGTGCAACCCCCGGATGGGAGATCCTCAGTTTCAGCCGTCGGCGGCGGGCATGCGGGCGGCGCTCCCCCATGTCGATCGACTTCAGCCGGTGCACAACCTGGCCAGCCTGGCCCAGCTCTGCTCGGCGCTGCAGCTGGCCGACACCCGCCACCCGCGGCGCCGCCAGCTGACCCCGGAGCGGATCGGTGCTTGAGCTCATCCCGACCCTGGACAGCTGGCGCCCGGAGGTGCTCGAGGTGGCGGTGGCGACGGTGGTGCGGACCTCTGGGTCCACGCCCAGGCCCCCGGGGGCGCGCCTCGCCATCGCCCCCGACGGTCGGATGACCGGGTCGGTGAGCGGAGGGTGCCTGGAGGCGGAGGTGGTGGAGCAGGGCCTGCTCACCCTCTCCGGCGCCGAGCCGCCCCGGGTCCTGCACTTTGGCATCGCCGACGAGATGGGCTGGTCGGTGGGGTTGGCCTGCGGCGGCGAGGTCGACATCTTCATCGAGAGGCTGCGCTGGGACGACTCGGACCCGGTGATTGAGGGCCTGCGATCGGTGGCGGCGGACGGTCGGGACGCGGCTCTCTGCACCGCGCTCGCCGGGCCGGATGCCGGCCACCGCTGGCTGATCGAAGGGGGCCGGGTCCTCGGAGGCTCGGACGGCGCCCCGCCGGGTCTCCTCGAGGTGATCCCGAAACACCTGCGCAGCGGTCAGGCCGGCGTCGAGGTGGCCGGGGGGGTCGAGGTGCTGGTCGAGCCCCTCGGGTCACGCGCCCGGATGGTGATCGTGGGCGCCGTGGACACGGGAAGCGTCCTGTGCCAGCTGGCCCGGGCGGTCGGCTACCAGGTGCTGGTCGTCGACCCGAGGGAGCGCTTCTGCACCCGAGAGCGGTTCCCCGACGCCGACCAGCTGATCCTGGAGTGGCCCCAGACGGCGCTGCCGAGAATCCGCCTCGGGGCCCGCGACGCGGCGGTGTGCCTCACCCACGACCCCAAGTTCGATGACCCGACCCTCCTGCACCTGCTGAGCACCGACGTCGGGTACATCGGCGCCATCGGGAGCCGCAAGACCCAGGCCTCCCGCCGCGAGCGGCTGGTGGCGGCGGGAGCGGAACGCGACTCCCTCGCCCGCATCCACGGCCCGGTGGGGCTGGACCTCGGCGCTGTCACCCCGGCGGAGACGGCGCTGTCCATCCTGGCGGAGGCGGTGGCGACGCGGTACGGGAGAGAGGGCGGCCGCCTGGGAGGCGGATGACCGGGGCTCCTCAGCCGATGGTGGTGCTGGCGGCGGGCGCCAGCCGCCGGATGGGCCGCCCCAAGGCGCTGCTGCCGTGGCACGGCCGGACCCTGCTCGCACTGGCCTGCGAGGCGGCGCGAGACGGCGGTGCCGACCCGGTCTTGGTGGTCGCCAGGGATCCCGACCGACTCCGGGAGAGGGCGGGGGCGCTCCCCCAGGTGGAGTGGGTGGCGAGCCCCCTGGCCCGAACCGGCCAGTCGGCCTCGCTGCGGGCGGGACTGGAAGCCGCCAGCCGGCATCCGGCCAGCGCGGTGCTGGTCACCCCGGTTGACCAGGCGGGGCTCCGAGCGGAGGCGGTGGCGGCGGTGCTCGAGGCGGTCGCCGATGGGGGTGCCGACGGCTGGGCCGTGGCCTACGGGGGAGTAAGGGAGGCGCCCGGCCACCCGGTGGCGCTGGGCCGCGCCACCTGGCCCGAGATCGCCGCCTTGAGTGGCGATGTGGGGGCCCGCTCGGTCCTGGCCCGGCTCGGGGGGCGGCTCCACTGGGTCGAGCTTCCGGCATCCTGGCGGCCCTTGGACTGCGACACCCCGGACGACTACCGGGCGCTGCTGGCGGCCGCCGGTGAGGCGGCCGTGGAGCCGATCACCCCAGGGTCGAGCCCCAATGCGCGCTGAGCTGGTTCCCCCGGAGGCGTGGCGGGTCGACCCGGCGCGCTGGCTCGGGGGAGTCCTTTGCCAGGACCTGCGGGCCCCCGACGGCACCCTCCTCCTCCCCAAGGGCCACCGGCTGGAACGGGCCGACGACGTGCTGCTGGAGGCCGCCTCGGCGGCGCCGCTGCACCTCATCTTCCTCGGCCCGAGCGACGTCGACGAGGACACCGCGGCCGAGCGGCTGGCCGCCAGGGTGGCCGGGATGGGCCTCACCATCACCCGGCCGGTGGAGTCCCAGGTCAACTGCCGGGCGACGGCGCGCGGGCTTCTCCGCGTCGATGCGGAAGCTCTGGCGGCGCTGAACTCGCATCCGGGGGTGACGGTGTTCACCCTGCCCGACGCCATGCCCGTGGATCGCGGCCGGGCGGTGGCCGGGGTGAAGATCACCGCCCTCGGGATACCCGAGGACGAGCTGGCGGCAGCCGAGGCCAGCGCCGGAGCCGGCCCCCTGCCGCTGGTGGACGTTCTGCCCTTTCAGCCGTTGCGGGTGGGGGTGGTGGTCTGCGAGGGTCTGACAGCGCAGCGCAGGGCCCGCTTCGAGGACGCGCTGAGGCTGAAGGTGGGATGGCTGGGAGGCTCGGTGGCCGGGGTCGAGTACCCCGGTGAGCGCCACCTGGTCGACGGTCGGAGCCTGGCCGGCGCGGCGGCCGGCGTCGATCTGCTCCTGGTGGCGGGAGTGGCCTCCACCGACCCGCTCGACCCCCCCTGGCTGGCCCTGCTCGCCGCCGGCGCCGAGGAGGTCCGGCGCGGCCTCCCCGCCCATCCCGGCAGCAGCTACTGGGTGGTCCGCCTCGGCGGCTGCGACGTGGTTGGGGTCGCCTCCTGTGGGATGTTCTCCCGCCGCACGGTCCTGGACGTGCTGCTCTGCCGACGGTTCGCCGGCGGGGAGCTGGACCGGCCCTTCCTCGCCTCCCTCGGTCACGGCGGGTTGCTGGCGAGGGAGCTGGCCCACCGCTTCCCCGACTACGGCCGGGACGGTGAGGCCACCCCCGAGGACTCCTGAGGGCTCAGTCGGGAGGGGCCTCGGCGGGGGCGGGAAGGCGCAGGGGGAAGGTGAAGGAGATCATCTCCACCGGCAGCGCTCCCTTTGGGCGCGCGCCCTCATCGGCGATCCTCGGGTACAGCTCCATCAGCATCTGGTGGAGCCGCCGCTCCAACTCGGCAAGCTCCTCCGCGGTGACGAACAGCAGGTGCTGGTTGATCTGGGCAAGGTCGCGCCACCGCTTGGGGCAGCTGGCCCGGCTCATCTCCCGGCGGTCGAGGTGCTCCAGCAGCCGCTGGCGGACGAGCCCGGACACGGCGGCGGCCGCCACGTTGGCCTCGGGGTCGCTGCCCTCGGAGGCGATCACCGTCCCGATCGAGCGCATGCGCCAGGAGGGGCGCCGTCCCGGGCCCCGCTCCGCGTCCTCCACGAAGCCGTATCGGGCCAGCTGGCGAAGATGGAAGGAACAGGTGGTGGGGGACTCGCCCACCACCTCGGCCGCTTCCGTGGCGGCCAGCGGGCCGTCCACCGTCAGCGCCTCGATGAGGGCGATCCGCACCGGGTGGGTGAGGGCTCGCAGGCTCTGGGCGCCAGCCGCCCGGCGCAGCCCCGAGAGGGGGTCGCCGGCGCTCCCCTTCCCGTCGATCCCGGGAGCGTATCCGCCGTCCCTCGACGGGTCAAGTCGCAGACCGGCCGGCCGATGACCTGGGAGCTCGCCTGGCGGAGCCGGCGGGCCGGGGTCCGGGCGAAGTGCCGGGGATGGGCGTCGGCCGACCGCCCTCAGGCCCTGCGCAGGCCGCGGGCCTGCAGGGCGAGCCCCAGGACCACCCGGGTCTCGGGGTCGTCGAGGGAGACCTGGAGCAGCGCCTCCAGCCGCTGCGCCCGATAGGTGAGGGTGTTGATGTGGCAGCGCAGCCGGCGGGAGGCCGCCCTTTGGTTCCAGCCCTCCGCCACCAGCGCTTCCAGGGTCGCCAGCAGCGGGGTCTCCCGGCGCTTCTCGTACTCCAGGACGGGACCCAGCGTCTCCGCCACGAAGCGGTCGAGAACCGCCGGGTCCCGCACCTCCAACAGCAGCCGCAGCGCCCCCAGTGATCGGTATGAGATCACCCTGCGGCTGCCGCCGCCTCGCCGCAGCAGCCGGAGCGCCTGGCGCGCCTCCTCGTATGCCCTCGGGAGCTCCGCGGGGGAGGAGGCCAGGTTGCCGATGCCGACCGAGCAGCTGAGGCGACGGCTGAGTCCCAGGACGACCTCCTGCATCGAACGGCCCAGCTGCTCCACCTCCCCGAGGGAGGGGTGCCGGGGCTGGCCGACCTCCACCGGGATGAGGACCAGGGTGGCGGCGCCGCGGGCGGAGACGACGGCTCCGGGGTGCCGGGGGCGGCAGAGCTCGGCCAGGTCCCGGTGAAGGCGCTCCTGGAGGGGGCCCGACTCGAGGGCCGCGACCGAGCGCTCATCGTCCGGCTCCACCAGGATCGGCCACGCCGCGGCCGGGATGCGGAAGCCGAGGCGCTCCGCGCGCTGGGCCAGCCTCAGCGCCTCATCGGGCTCGTGCCCGGCGGCCAGGAGCCCATCGATCAGGTCGCCGCGCAGGCGCCGCTCCACCTCCGCGGCGGCACGCTCTTTGAGGAGCTCGAGCGCGACCACCGTGGCGCCCTGCTCCAGCGCCCGCCGGCGGGACGGAGAGGGCCCCAGCTCTCCCTCCATCGCCAGCACGGCCACGAGTTCCGGACCCGCCCGGACCGGGGTCAGGGTCAGCTCCTGGGCGGGCCTGCCCTGGCGGGTCACGATCGGGCCCTCCGCCCCGGCCGCCAGCCCGGGCGGCAGCTGGATCCGCCGCGGCCCCACCCCGAGGTCGACCCCGTGCTCCAGCCGGTATCCGAGCGGGTCGTACACCCCGACGGGGCCGTCGGCGAGGGCCGAGACGGCCTCGACGATCCGGGCCAGGCCGGCGCCGGTGAGCACCAGCTGGGTGAAGCGCTCATGGATGGTCTGGGCCAGCCGGATCTCCTCCAGCTGCTCCTCCAGCCGTCTCTGCAGCTCGCTGCGCTCCAGAACCCCGGCGAGGGCCCCGGCGATGGCCGAGAGGAACGCCACCTCGTCGGGCCGGAAGTTGCGCCGGGCCACGGTCTGGACGTTCAGCACTCCGACCATCCGCGGACCGGCCTCGATCGGTACCGACAGCATGGAGGTGAAGCGCGCCTCGTCGACGCCCTCGACCCACTTGAACCGGGGATCGCGGGCCACCTCGGGGACTGACAGGGGCGCCCGGCTGGCCGCCACCGAACCGGTAATCCCCTGTCCCAGCGCCATCACCACCTGGCCGAGGGCCGCCTGGTTGAGCCCGTTGGTGGCGGTGAGGACCAGGCCGCCGCGGGCCTCGTCGTGCAGGTACAGGGAGCAGACGTCCGCGTCCATCGCCCCCGTGGTCTGGCCGATGACCAGCTCCAGGAGTTGATCGCGGCCCATCGTGGACGCCGCCGCCAGGGCCAGCTGCTGGAGGAACAGCAGCTCGCGGAGCTCCCGGTCGGGACCGGACCGGTCAGCCGGCGTGAGGAGCGCCCTCCGCCGGACGGGCGACACTGCCCGACCGGCCACCGCTCTTGCTCACCAGCCCCACGCCCTCGATCACGGCCCAGGGGTCGACGCTCTTCAGCATGTCGATCACGGTGAGCCCGGCGACCGCCACCGCGGTCAGCGCCTCCATCTCCACCCCGGTGGCATCGCGGCAGCGCACCCGGGCTCGGAGCTGGATGGCGGAGCCGTCCCGGTCCAGGTCAGCCTCGACCTCGACGTGGCGCAGGGCGATCGGGTGGCAGAGGGGGATCAGCTCGGGAGTGCGCTTGGCGGCCATCACCCCGGCCAGCCGGCACACCGCCAGCACGTCGCCCTTGGCCACTTCCCCGGCCGCCACCGCCGCGGCGGCTTCGGGGCTGATCCGGACCCTCCCGACCGCGGTGGCCTCGCGCCGGGTCACCTCCCGGTCGCCGACGTCGACCATGTGGGCACGACCTGCGGCGTCCAGGTGGCTGAGGTGGGGCGGGCGGGGCTCTGCCATCAGCCGCCGCCCCGGCAGGCGGAGGCCGCCGGTGGGTGCGCTGTGGTGTAGTAGACGCCGATCGTCACGAATCCGGGAGTGGCGGCGGCGCAGGCGAAGCTGATCGCCCGGCCGCCGGCGACGAGCCCCATGTTGAACTGGGGGCTCAGCCCCCGGGTGAGCAGCTCGGGGACCACCTTGGGAAGTCCCAGCTGGCCGATCCACAGCCCCTGGAAGCTCATGTCGACCAGGGCGCCGCCCCCCGACCTCAGGGTCACCGGGCCGCTGATCGTGAGGGGGTGCCCGAGGATCGACGTCTGGCCGCTGACCACGATCTGGCCCTTGACCGAGTGGACCGCCAGGTTGCCGAGTCCCACGTAGCCCGGCAGGCTCTCCTGGAGGAGCGCGGTCGCCTCGGAGTCGGTCAGCTCCACCAGCGCCACCGGCTGCTGGTTGGCCAGCGCTGCCTCCACCGCGCGGGCGGCGGCGAGCTGCACCGCCCCGGGGTTTGCCGGCGAGATCGAGGTGAAGCTGGGCGCGGTGAGCATGAGGTGGATCCCGTAGGCGAAGAGCGCGAGCAGCAAGGCCAACGGCAAGAGGCATCCCACGCACCCGCCAAGGCAGCCCCGCCGGGCCCAGCGGAACAGCTCAGGCCCTCCCCGCCCGCCACGCCGCCACCGCCTCGCGGTGCGCGGAGAACCCCAGCTCCGGGATCGACCCGGGGTCAAAGAAGCCGAACTCCGGCGCCTCGGCGGTGGGCTCGGGCCGGTCGCCGAGAAGCTCGCCCGCGTACGCCAGGACCAGGAGGCCGCCGCCCTCGACCAGGACGTGGTGGACGCCGGTCAAGCCCTCGACCCGGAGGTCGAGGCGGGTCTCCTCCAGGCACTCGCGCCGGGCCGCCACCGACGGGCTCTCGGTGGCATCCACGTAGCCTCCCGGCAGAGCCCACTCGCCCTTGGCGGGGGGCGTGCCGCGCCGGATCAGCAGGAGCCTCCCGCGGCGGTCGTGGGCGACGACCGCGACCGCCACCTTGGGGTCGGGCCAGGCCACGAACTCGCAGCTAGGGCAGGTCGGGAGGGCGCGGCCCTCGACCTCTCGCGGCTCCAGGCGGCTGCCGCAGGCCGGGCAGAAGCGGAACTCCACCCTCACTGGTTCCAGACGATCCCCACTATCGCGAGGCTCGGGTCCTCCTCTGGGAGCGAGCGCACCCGGGCCACCACGTAGCGGCTGTCCCCCGGGCTCAGCCGCACGGGGTCGCCCCGGGGTCGGCGCGGGACATCGACCGGCTCCGACAGCCGGGCCCTGAGGTACCGCGCCAGCTCGGGATCGCCAGAGACCACGGCCCCGTCCTCCCGCACCACCGCCAGGCGGCCGGCCCGCTCGACCTCCCAGCAGATGACGTCCGTTCTCGAGCTCAATTTCTCGATCATAAGGCCGAGGGAGCCCCGCCCCCGCCCGCTGGCGGTGGACCGAGCTGGCGGAGATGGTCGCGGTTCCAATCCTCCTCGGCTCCAAGGCTCCCGATCCCCCTGGCGATAGCGCCGGTGCCGAAGCGGTCGCGGAGGCGGTCGAGCGCCACGTCCAGCCGCGCACCCTTCTCGGCGGGGCCCTCGAAGAGCTGGCCCTGGCCGTGGGGGACCAGCTGCTCGGCGCCCACGCCGAGCAGCCGGACTCCCGGCTGCCAGACGCGCCGCAGCAGCTCCTGGGCGGCGGCGACCAGCTCCAGGTCGGCGCTGGCCGGGCGGGGAAGCGTCAGCTGACGGGTCGTCGTCTGGAAGTCCGCGAAGCGGGCCTTGAGGGAGACCGCCCCCGCCAGAAGCCCCCCCGCCCGCAGCCGACGGGCCACCGCGAAGCTGAGCAGGCGCACCATCCGCTGCGCCTCGGTCAGATCGGTCAGGTCCCTGGCGAAGGTCCGCTCCCGACTCAGAGAGCGGGGCACGCCCGGGGGGACGACCGGCGCTGGGTCATGGCCGCGCGCCCGATCTCGGAGCTGCTCTCCCTGGGGACCGAGGACCGCGCGAAGCCGGGCATCGTCGAGCAGCGCCAGGTCGCCGAGGGTGGTGACGCCAAGCAGCCGAAGTCGGGCCACGGTCTTGGGGCCGGCGCCGGGCAGCCGCTCCAGCGCCAGTTCGGAGAGGAAGTCCCCCTCCTGGCCCGGAGGAACCACCACGAGGCCCCGCGGCTTGCGGAGGTCGGAAGCCACCTTGGCCACCGTCTTGCAGCTGGCGACCCCGACCGAGGCCGGCAGCCCCAGCTCATCGGCGAGCCGGGTCTGAATCGCCGCGGCTATGGTCGGCCCGTCCCCCGCCACCAGCTGGGAGCCGCTGACGTCGAGGTAGGCCTCGTCGAGCGACCCGGGCTCGACCAGCGGGGTGTACTGCTGGAAGATGGCAAAGACCTGCTTGGAGATCCGGGCGTAGTGGTCGATGTCCACCGGGAGCACCACCAGCTGGGGACAGAGGCGGAGCGCCCGGGCCAGCGGCAGGGCGGAACGCACACCGGACGGCCGGGCCTCATAGGAAGCGGCGCTGACCACCGAGCGGCCCGCCGAGCGGGCCTCGCCCGGGTGCGACTCCCCGCCGCCCGCCACCACCACCGGCCGGCCTCTCAGCTCGGGCCGGCGGAGCAGCTCGCAGGAGACGAAGAACGCGTCCAGGTCGACGTGGAGGATGGTGCGCGTCCCGGTCACGACCGGCCGCTCGGAGGGCCCTCAGGCCCCCGGCCCGAAGGTGCGCTCGGCCAGCGCCGCCACCGGGCTCATCTGCTGCGCCACGAAGGCGTCCAGCTCGTCCCACAGGAGCCTCAGCTCGGCCCCAACCTGTTCCAAGGCACCCTCCAGGGGGATCAGCCGGGCCTCGCCCTGGCGCCGCTTCAACTCCAGAGAGCGCTCCTGCAGGGTCCGCTTGGAGACCGTCAGCCGCAGCGGCATGCCGCGGAGATCCGCATCGGCGAACTTCACGCCGGCGCTGACGTCCCGGTCGTCGTACAGGACCTCGATCCCGGCCCCGCCGAGCTCGCGGTGGAGCACCTCGGCCTGGGCCACCACCTCGGGATCGGTCCCCACCTGCACCAGGGCGACCTGGTAGGGGGCGATCGAGATCGGCAGGGCCAGCCCCCGCTCGTCGTGATGCTCCTCGGCCACGCAGGCCAGCAGCCGCCCCAGCCCGATCCCATACGAGCCCATCACCACCGGCTGCTGGTGGCCCCCCTCGTCGGTGAATTCGGCGCCGAGGGCCAGGCTGTAGTCGGTGCCCAGCTGGAATATGTTTCCGTACTCGATCCCGCGCCTGAGCTCCAGCTCGGCCCCGCAGGAGGGGCAGGGGTCGCCGCCGACGGTGGCGGAGAGCGCCACCTCCTGGTCCACCTGGGAGTCCCGAGCCAGGTTGAAGTTGCGCACGTGCCACCCCGCCCGGTTGGCCCCCGCCACCAGGTTGCGCCGGCGCCCCAGATCCAGGTCGGCAACGACAGTGACCGCCGCCGGGTCCAGCCCCCGGGGCGACATGTACCCAGCCACCGCTCCGGCCGCGGCCAGCTCCTGCTCGGTGGCCGGACGGAGCTCCACGGCACCCGTGGCCTGCCGGAGGCGGGCGAGGTTGACCTCTCGGTCGCCCGCGACCAGGGCCAGGACCAGGCGCCCGGGGACGCCCCTCTGGGTCTCGGCGATGTAGCCGACGGTCTTGACCACCCGCTGGGTGCCCACCCCCAGCAACCGGGCCACCTCCGCAGCGGTGGTGGTGCCCGGCGTCTCCACCTCCTCGAGCTCGAGCTCGGCCTCGGGGTCGGGGTCGTCGAGGCGGCGCTCGGCCACCTCCTGGTTGGCGGCGTAGCCGCACCGCGGACAGAGGAGGAGGGTGTCCTCGCCCTCCTCCGAGAGGTACATGAACTCGTGGGCCATGCGGCCCCCCATCATGCCGACGTCGCTCAGCACCGCGGCCACCGGCAGCCCGGCCCGGGCCGCGATCTTGAAGTAGGCCTCGAAGTGGGCCCGGTAGGCGCGCCGGAGCCCTTCCAGATCCCGGTCCAGGGAGTACGAGTCCTTCATCCAGAACTCCCGGGTCCGGATCAGCCCCGCCCGGGGCCGGGGTTCGTCCCGGAACTTGGTCTGGATCTGGAAGACGATCCGCGGGAGGTCCCGGTAGGAGCTGACCTGGGCGGCCGCCAAGTCAGCCACCACCTCCTCGTGGGTCATCGCCACCACCATGTCGCGGCCCCGGCGATCCTGGAACCTGACCAGGGTCTGGTCCACCTTCTGCCAGCGCCCCGAGCGCTGCCAGAGATCACCGGGCTGGATCACCGGCATGGCGATCTCCTGCCCGCCGATCGCCTCCAACTCCGCCCGCAGGATCCCCCGGATCCGCTCCTGGGACCTGGCCCCGAGGGGGAGGAGGCTGAAGATGCCCGAGGCCAGCTGCTGAAGAAACCCCGCCCGCAGCAGGAGCTGGTGGGAGAAGAGCTCGTCGGCGGGCACGGCGCGCAGGGTCGCACCGAAGAGCTGGCTCACGCGCATCGTA
>DAHUYV010000035.1 GCA_027306885.1 Candidatus Dormiibacterota bacterium | reverse complement strand
CGCTTCCTACCGGCTGGCGGCGGCGCCCACCGCCGTGCCTTCGTCGTCGAATATGGAGATCGCCTCATCCAGGCGAGTGAGCTCGAAGATCTCGCGATAGTGGTCGCTGAGGCCGTAGGCGGCCAGTTGCTGGTGCTGCCGCTTGGCCCTGACCAGCAGGGTCACCAGCATCCCGATGCCACCGCTGTTCATGTACTGGAGGCCGGTGAAGTTCAGCACCAGCCGCCGGGCACTTGGGCCTCCGGCGGCGTCGTAGGCCGCCATCAACACCGGTTCACAGGCGGAGGTGATCTCGCCCTCGATGTCCACCACCGAGGTGCCGGCCCCCATCTGCCGGACCTCCATCGTCAGTTGGGGTGGTTCCATTGGTCCTCTCCTCTTGGCGCAGCTGCTCAGGACGGGCGGGGCCGGGGCTCGGCGGCCGCTTCCTCCGGGCGCTCCCTGATGTCGATGAAGTCGGACAGCCGGGTGATCTCGAAGATCTGGCGGTAGTGGTCACTGAGGCCGTAGGCGGCGACCCGGCGGTGGTCGGCCCGCGCCCGCCCCAGCAGGCTGACGATCATGGCGATGCCGCTGGAGTTGATGTAGCCCACCCGGGTGAAGTCCAGCACCACCTCATCAGCGCTCGTGCCCACGGTCCCCTTGGCGTACGCTCCAAGCAGCGGATCGAAGGCATTGGCGTCCACGTCGCCGACCAGGTGGAGGACCAGCGAGCCGGCCTCCCGGTGGCCACTGACCGCGAACGGCTTGATCATGGCCCTTCCGCCCCGGAGGTCGGGCTGACCTCCATCTCCAGCCACACCGTGTGCCGAGGGCCGTGATCGGTCACCCAGAGGGAGTCGACCATGTGCCGGATCAGGAAGAGCCCCCACCCCCTGGGGGTCTGCTCGCCGGCCAGCTTGAGGTCCAAGTCCGGTTCGGGCAGGTCGGCGGGCGACGGCCCCCCTCCGCCCTGGTCGGTGATCGCGACCACCACACCGCCGTCGGACCGGAACACCTCCACTTCGACCGGGACCGTGGCCGCTTCGCGGTTGCCGTGCTCGATCGCGTTCATCGCCGCCTCCGCCACCGCCGTCTCGAGTCGCCTGGTCTGCCGCCCGTCCAGGCCGAAGGCGGCCACCGCATCGGCCACCCGCGCCAGGACGACGCGCTCGTTTCCCGGCTGGCTGGCGACCTCGAATGAGGTCAGCAGGTCGTCGCGCCGGGGTTGGCGCTGGGTCACCACTTCGAGCCCCCATAGTCGGCTCCCAGCGACCGCTCCAGGGTCACCAGGGTGATGTCGTCCTCCTGCTCATGGTTGGGTCCGGTGAACCGGCCCAGCTCGCTGAGGCAGAGATCGATGAGCGCCTCACCGCTCACCCCTCGGTCCATCAGCTTGGCCACCCGGGGAAAGCCGAACATCTCCCGCGCATCGTTGTGGGCCTCGGCCAACCCGTCACTGTGCAGCAGCAGGCAGTCTCCGGGCCCGAGGACCCGCTCGCGCTCCTCGTAGGTCATCGCCGGCATGAGACCCAGCGGCATCCCGGTCGCCCGCAGCTCCACCACTCCCTCGCCGGTGCTCACGTAGGGCACGTCGTGGCCGGCGTTGGCGAACTGCACGTGACCCGTCCGGGGGTCGAGCGCCATCGCGAAGCAGGTGACGAACATGTGGCTGGGGATGTCGTCGCCGAGGAGGTCGTTCACGCGGCCCAGCACCGCCCCCGGCGAGCCCAGCGCGGGAGCCGCGGCCCGCAGCAGGGCGTGGGTGCTGGCCATCACCAGGGCGGCCGGGATGCCCTTGTCGGTGACGTCCCCGACCACCAGCATCACCCGCCCATCGGGCAGCTGCAGGAAGTCGTAGAAGTCGCCGCCGACCGTGCGGGCCGGCCGATAAAAGGCGGCCACGTGCCAGCCGGGGAGTTCGGGCAGGCTCTTGGGCAGGAACTGCTGCTGAATGACCTGGGCGACCAGGAGCTCCTGATCGAGACGCTCCCGACGGCGCGCCTCGGTCGCCTGGTCCCGTGCCAGCTGCCCGACCCTAAGGGCAGGCGCCGCGTACCCCGCCAGTGCCTCCAGGAGGTGGCGATCGTCGGTCGAGTACCCGGTGTCGGATAGCCGGGGACCGAGGTTCAAGAGTCCGATCAACTCTCCCGATGCCACGAGAGGGACCACCATCACGACTCCCGCCGCCCTCAGTTCGCGCAGCGCGGGTGAGTCAAGATCGAGGCGGCTTATGTCAACCGCCCCCGAAGCTCCCTGCATGAACACCAGCAAAGGATCGCCCTGCTCGATCTCGACCCTCGGCCCCGGAGCCGTCGTCAGGGGGCTGGCGTCGGCGGCAGGCGAGCGCTCGGGCTGGCCCGCCCTGAACCAATTGCGCAGCCCGCTCCCCTTCTTCGGCGGCGGCTTGGGGAATCTCTTGGCCGTCGCCGATCCGACAGGGCGCGGGGTCGCCGGGGCGCTGACTGGGGCTGGCTCCGCGGAGCCCAGCCCCTCATGGTCGCCCGCCACGTACTCCCGGGTCTCTGGCGAAGTCATCCGCGCTCCTCGATGCGCCGGCTTGGTGCCGTCTGCGGCAGGATCGCGCGTCAACGTTCCGGGAACGTTACGGCACCAGGGGTCTTATGGCAATTTTCACGGGCGCGGGGTACGCTGGCGCCGTGGCGCTCGGTGCCGGGGAAGGGATCACGATCTCGCTGCTGGGTTCGCCCGTCGTCCAGCGGGACGGGCAGCGCCTCCACTTCGACACCAGGAAGGCGGTGGCGATGCTGGCGGTGCTGGCGGCGGACGGTGGAGAACATAGCCGGGACCGACTCGCAGCGCTGCTCTGGCCGGACTCCGATGGGGAGCGAAGCCGGGGTGCCCTTCGCCGCACCCTGTCGGTGACCAGGGCCGCTGTGGGCTCGGCACTTCACTCCGACCGCGCCCGGATCGGGCTCGACCGGGGGCTGGTTCTGGTCGACGTCTGGGAGTTCGAGACGCTGGTGAACTGCGGGGACCGGCAATCCCTGGAAAGGGCAGCCCTGCTCTATCGCGGCGACTTCCTGGCTGGCTTCGGCCTCAAGGACAGCTCCGAGTTCGACGATTGGCAGGACGCGGCCGCCGAGCGCTGGCGGTCACGATTCGCCTCCGCCTTGGAGCGGTTGGCGGCACTGGCCGAGGAGGCTGGCGAATTTGGAGCGGCGGTGGACTGGGCGCGCCGCTGGCTGGACCTGGACCCGCTCCAGGAGCCGGCGCACCAAGCTCTGATCCGGCTCTACTCTCGGAGCGGCCAGCGGGCCGCCGCCGTGCGCCAGTACCGCGATTGCGTCCAGGTGCTCGACCGCGAGCTGGGGGTCGCCCCTCTCGAGGAGACAACTGCCGCCTACGAGGAGGTCCTGGCTCCGGCCCTCCCGGGTCGGGCTGGGAGCGCATCCTCTCCAGCGGTGTTCACCGGGGCTTTCCCACAGCCGCCGGAATCTGGTGCTGGCCCGGGGCCCGGCACCGCCTTCGTGGGCCGCGCCCGGGAACTCGCGGCGCTGCGTGACTCCTGGTCACGGGTCGCCACGAGCGGCCAGGCGGTGGCGGTGATCGGGGAGCCCGGCAGTGGCAAGACCGCCCTGGTGCAACGCTTTGCGCAGGGACTCACGGACCAAGACCTTCCGGTACTGCGGGTGCGCTGCCACGAGGGCGAGGAGGGTATCCCTTACGGGGTGGCGGCGGAACTACTGGGCGCCGCCGTGGCTCGCCGGCCCGACCTGGCCATGGCCCTCCCCCCGCAGATCGCGTCCGAGGTGGCCCGGATCCGGCCGGAGCTGGGGCCACCGCCCGCCGAGCCGCACCGGATGGCGGATCCGCGCGGTTCGACGGCGATGATCCGGCTCCTGAGCTCGGTTGGGGCGGCGCTGATGACCGCGCTCCGCACCGACTCGACGCCGACTCGGGCCGGAGTACTGCTGGTCGAGGATCTGCACCTGGCCGACGCCAGGTCGCAGGAGTTGATGGTCTATCTGCTGAACCGATTGGAGCGCTACCCGGTTCTGGTGGTGCTCACCTGGGCGCCGGACCGCTCAGAGCGGTTGACCGTGGTCCAGGTGGCGATCTCCAAGTGTGCCGAGGCGGGGGCCGGGCAACTGCTGGAGCTGGGTCGGTTCGATCTTCTCGAGGTGGAGGAGCTGCTGGAGATCGAAGGAGCTTCGCGCGACGAGGCCGAGCGTATCCTGCGAGACTCCCGGGGCCTGCCACTCCTGGTGGCGGAGTACGCCCGTGCGGAAGCCCGCGGGCTCAGCGCCGACGGCGCCCTGGCACCTACCGTGAGGGACGTGCTGCGGTCGTGGGTGGATGTCCTCGCGGAGCCCGCCCGCCAACTGGTTTCGGCGGCCGCGGTCCTCGGGGGCGTCTTCGACCCGGACCTCCTGCGGGCGGTCAGCGGACGGGGCGAGACCGAGGTCGAGGAGGCGCTCGAGCTCGCCGTCCGCCGCTCCATCCTGGTGGCACTTCCCGAGCTGGCTTTCGACGGTGCTACCCAGTACGACTTTCCGTATGAGGCGCTTCGGGAGGTCGCCTATGCGACCAGCACCGCGTCTCGTCGGCGGATCCTCCACCGGCGGGCGGCGGAGGCGCTGCGCCGGCGCCATGACCGTGACCCGGCGATCGTCGCGCCGGGAACCATCGCCAGCCATTGGGAGCGAGCCGGACGGGAACTTGAGGCTGCGAGCTGGTGGTGGCGGGCCGCCGAGCGGGCCCGCGTCCTGTTCGCCCATGAGGAGGCGCTGGACCGTATGGCCCAGGCCCTCGCCCTCGGGTACGCACGGCTCCCGGCCCTGGTCGGAACCGGTGAGGTGCTCACCACCCTGGGTCGGTACCGCGAGGCGCTGGACGCCTTCCAGGCCGCCGCTGCCGAGGCGCGCGGATCCAACCCGGCGTTGGCCGAGATCGAACACAAGATCGCCGACGTATACGCCCGCCGCGGTGACCTGGAACTGGCCGAGAACCACTTCACCACGGCGTTGGAGCTGGTGTCCCAGACCGACGGCGCGGCGCGGGCGCGGCTGGGAGCGGAGCTCGCCCTGGTAGCCCATCGGGCCGGCCACACGGCCCGTGCCCGGCAGGTGGCCAGCCAGGCGCTGGTCCAGGCCCGCCGATCCGCGGACAAAGTCGCCCAGGCCCGCGCCCTGAACGCTCTCGGCGTCCTTGCCGGCCGAGAGCGCCGCTCGGCGGAAGCCGAGGAGTTGCTGCGAGAGGCTCTGAACGGGGCCAGAGAGGCCGGAAACGAGGAGGTGGAGGTGGCCGCCCTCAACAACTTGGCTCGGGTTCTCGCGGAGGCTGGGAGAGCGGAGGACGCCTTGGCGGCGGCCTCCGATGCCCTTGACGCCGGCAGCCGGCTCCGCGACCGCCACCGGGTGGCTGCCCTGCAAACCAACTTGGCAGATGTCCTGCATGCCACCGGCCGGGACGAGTCCGCTCGGGAGCACATGCTGGAGTCGGCCCGTGGCTTCGCGATGCTGGACAGTGCCGACGAGCGCGAGCCGGCGATCTGGGAGCTGGTGGAGTGGTGACGTCGGCCCCACCGTCAAGCACCAGGTGTGCCGCCATGGTGGCGCCGGGGACGCGGGCCGCCAAGCTTCGGGACCCGCGATTCCGCAGCCGGCGGCCCACGCCTCGCCGACCCCTCCTGGGCTGCGGCGCACGCACGCACGGGCTTCACCGGAAGTAGCGGCCCCGCCTGATGGTTGCTCCCGGGGCAAGGTCCCTGACCCGACCTTTACCTCTCTCTCCGCACATCTCGCGAGTCCTTTCTGACGCCACAGGGGTCGGAGGCAAACTGCTGCAGGGACAGTGAGGCGAGCTCGGCGAGCAGTTCCCTGGCGCGGCGGGCGTTCTCGAACCAGAGGCGGCATCTCGTCCACTGATCGGCGGCGAGGACGCGGGTCATCGTCGTGCCGTGCACCGCACTCTGGGTCCACCCTGGGTGAGGCCGGTGCAGGATTGAAAGTCTGCTCCGAGAGGGCGTTCAAGCAGAACGAGGATGACCGTGACCAGGTACCAGGGGCCGGAGGTTGAGCCGCAGATGAGG
>DAHUYV010000030.1 GCA_027306885.1 Candidatus Dormiibacterota bacterium | reverse complement strand
CAGGGCGCCGGCCCCCCGGCCCAGGTATTGGTACCCGGTGTGCCGGGTGAAGGCCGGTCCCACGTCCCGTTCCATGGCCAGCTCCAACGATCCCGCGTAGGCGACGTTGGCGGTGCCGCTCACCTTGAGTGGGGCGGTCGTGGATCCACATCCAGCCAGCGCCAGCCCCACGCCCAGCACCAGGGCGGAGGCCAAGGTCGGTCTCAGCACTGCGCCAGTATAGCTTGCAAAGAGCCGGTGCAACTTGACTCAGGCATCCTGGGGATCTCGCTCGACCGGCCGGAGGGCGGCGCCATAGCCGCCTAGACTGTTGCCGTGGCCGACGAGTTGACGCCGCAGCCGGCGGTTCGGCCGGCATCGGACGCACTGGCCGGAGACGCTCACCGGGACCGGACGGTCGAGCTGCTGAGCGTCGCCTGCGCCGACGGGCGCCTGCAGCTGCAGGACTTCTCCCGTCGGGTGGAAGCAGCCCTCGCTGCGCGGACCCTTTTCGAGCTGGCTCGCCTTACCTCGGACCTCGTCGTGCCCCTGCCCACCAACGGGGTTGCGGCCCCGAGGAGACGCTCCTGGGTGGTGGCGATGATGGCCTTGACCGTGCATCGGGGACGATGGCGGGTGGCTCCGGACACGCGGGTCGTGGCGGTGATGGGCGAATGTGTCCTGGACCTGAGGCAGGCCGACGTCGAGTCCTCAGACAGCCACATCCTGGCAGTCGCGGTGATGGGCTCGGTGCGGGTGATAGTGCCGGAGGGGATCGAGGTCGACCTGGATGGCGTGGCGCTCATGGGGACCAAGGACCTCCGCGCGGGAGGTGCCAGGCCGCTGCCCGGGTGTCCCCGGGTCCGGGTCACGGCGGCGGCGCTCATGGGAGAGGTCCAGGTGGTGGTCTCACCAGCCGTCCGCCCCACGGAGGAGGGGATCACCCCGCCAGACCCCGGGGAGCGAGGGGCTCGGCACCTCCCGATCACGGAAACGTCGACCGCCCATGACTCTGGTCAGGGTGGTGAGCAAGCAGGAGATATCCGCCCCGGCTGACGACGTCGTTACCAGATTGTGACCTCGCCGGTTGGGTGAAACCAGCCTCCGGGTGGTTATGGTGCGGCTGCAGTCGCCTCTGACTGGGCACTCGAGAGAGGAACTCCGCCCAGCGGGACGGCCGGGGGTACAGCAACGCTAGCGAGGAACTGCTGGGCACCCGCCCGGCAGCGCCGAGGCGGGGGTGGGCGGTGGGGCAGCAGCGCCGGCCAGGCCGTCGTCGAGTTCGCCCTGGTGGCGCCGATCTTCCTGTTTCTGCTCTTCTCGGTGGTGAACGGTGGCATCTTTCTCTTCGCCCGCAACGCCATCCAGCACGCCGCCAACGTCGGCGCCGCCGAGATCGCCGCCGAGGGGAACACCCCCAACTGGGCGGATCAGGTGGCGATCGCGGCGATGGACCGGGCCGGGCTGACCAACACCATCCTCACCCAGGTCACCGGGGTGACCGTGGAGAAGATGGCTCAGACGGCCTCGGGGGGTCAGGTGACCCTGGTTCCAGACAGCAGCAACCTCGACCAGTACTCGCCGGTCTGCGTTCCCGGTGGGTCGGGAGACTACTCGGGCTGCGTCATCGCCCAACCGTGGCCCCCCGGCATTCGCAACGTCGGCCAGGGTGGCGGGCTCACCTCCAGCCCCGACTACGCCCGGCTCACGGTGACCTACACCTTCACCGCCATCGGCGGGGTCGCGACCTTCAGCGAGACCGCCTCGGTGGTGTTCCGGCTCCAGCCCCAGACGCTGTGAGACGGACCAGCCAGCGCGGCCAGTCGCTGGTCGAGTTCGCGCTGCTGGTACCCGTCCTGGTGTTCGTCTTCCTCGGCACCTGGACCGGGGCGGCGCTGATCGCCAACAGCGACTCGGTGGCCCAGGCCACTAGCTACGGCGCCCAGATCGCCGCCAGCGTCGGCAACGTCGGCTGCACCGGGGCCTCCTGCACCACCGCGTACTCCTGCCAGCAGGCTCCCAACGACCCCTGCGCCGCCGATCAGGAGATCCTGGCCGCGATGCAGCCGACGCTGCAGCACCAGCTCTCCAACACCCAGGTGATCGAGATCGACATCTACCGGCCCCAGGGATGTGCCAGCCTCAACCCCTCGCCCTCGACGACCCCACCGCCGTGCCCGGCCAATCCCAACGGCGCCCTTCAGCTCACCCTGGGGGACACGAACTCGAACGACGTGGGCTGCTCCACCGGCGCCTGTGTGGACGAGTACCGGTACTGCGCGACCAGCGGCAGCTGGGACCTCGTCGACGGCCTGCCGGCCACCAGCCGCTCCGGCAGTGGCTCGTGCGTCACCGGGGGGATCGCCCCGTACACCCTCGACCTCCGGGTGCAGACCCATCCCAGTGAGGCGGCGGTCGGCATCTCGATCACCTTCAAGTTCACCTCGCCCGGGCTTCCCTTCTTCACCCAGACGGACAGCCGCTACACGGCGATCTCCTTCCCCCCTTCGGAGACATGATGATGCGCAACCAGGGCAGGTCCCACCCCCGCTGGACCGAGACCGCCGGCGGGCAGGCGATGGTGATCTTCGCCCTCACCGCGGCGGTGCTCTTCGCGCTGATGGGACTGGCCATCGACGCCGGCATTTCCTATCTGCACAGCGATCTGCAGCAGCGCGCGGCGGCAGCCGCGGCCCTCTCGGGAGTCTCCTACCTCCCCGGCGCCACCGCCGAGGCCACCCAGGAGGCGCTGCTCACGGCGGAGCGGGACGGCTATCCCAACACCCTGCCCAACACGGTTGTCGTGACCCAGCCGACCGCCAATGAGCTGAGGGTGGCGATCACCGCCCCGGCACCGGTCTACTTCCTCGGCCTGCTGGGCTTCGGGACCCACGACGTCACGGCCTACGCCACCGCCGAGTACCTGCCGCCCATCCAGCTGGGCCAGCCCGGCAACCAGCTGGGAACCACGGCGACCCAGGTGGGCTCGGGCGGGAACAACTACTACTTCCTGCGCACCGAGGGCTGGGGCAACCCCCGCTCCGAGGGCGACGCCTTCACCCCCTCCCCCACCGAGACCGCCAACTCCTGCAGCCCCGCCTCCAGCTGCACCGCCAGCCCGGCGGATGTCCACCAGGTGAGCTGCATCGATGGCACCGACACCTGCGCGGGCAATCCCGACCACCTCCTGGTCAACGACACCGGTGGGTACAACTACCTGATCTGGGTGCCCCAGGGGACCACCGCCGACATCCAGGTCTACAACCCCAGCTTCGACCCGGGGACCGACAACAACTCGACGATATACACGTATCACGACGACGACTCCAGCTTCCCCACCCTCACCAGCTACAACCCCTCCTCGAGCTCGGTCCCGTACCAGGACTACGCCGCCATGGGCTTCACCCTGTACGCGGTGCCGGTGCTCTACTCGCGCCAGAGCGATGTCCCGCTGCTTCAGGATGTCTTCTGCCCCTTCAACGCCTACGCCCTGGAAAGCGGGCAGGCCAAGTACAGCTACTACGAGGCCAACCAGACAGCCGGGGCGAACGGCTGCGACGCCCCCGGCTCCACCAGCCCCAAACAGGTCAGCGTCGCCGCCACTCCCGCGGCCTTCCACAGCTGGATTTCGCTGAACTCGTACACGCCCACCGGGAATGACGCCAACCTCTTCTACCAGCCGTTCAGCGACCCCACGGCCCTCAGCCAGTACGGCACCCAGATCTCCGGCCACTACTACCTGAGCGGAGGCTCGGCGGGCCAGTACTTCCGGTTGCGGGTGGACACCCTGGCCTGGGACGGAGCGGTGATCAACACCAGCAACTCGACCAACTCGCCGTCCGTGGACAGCAGCGCCTCCAGCCCCGACGGCTACCCCTACGCCCACGACGCCTACGCCCTCAGGGCGGTCACCCCGTCGGGGGGCACCGGGAACTGCGCGGCGGCGGCGCCCGCCACCTGCACGGTCTCGGCGCTGGCGGACATGGGGCTCTACACCCCGATCCAGTCCGGGAGCACATCACTGTCCTTCCAGGTGCCGCTCTTCTACCTCTCCAGCGCCTACGCCGGCAAGGTGATCTCCGTCCGGGTCTTCGACCCCGGCGACGTCGGCGGCAACGCCTACCTCGGCATCCAGCAACCGGAGTACACCAGCAGCACCGGCAGCGCCGTTGCTGCCCAGTTCGCCACCCTCCTCACCCCCGGCGGCGGCAGTCCCGAGGTGGACAACGTGGGCACCAGCCTTGGGGCGGGGAGCAACACCCCCATCCCGGTGAACGGCGGGACCGCCGCCTACGGCCCGCAGTCCGCGGTGGTCCAGACCAGCCGCGGGGGCGGAGCCATCTACAACGGGCAGTGGGTCCAGTTCAACATCCAGATCCCCTCGAACTACCAGGCCGTCGGATCCGGCTCCGACCCCGGGTATTGGAACCTCTGGTACGGGGTCGGGCCCAACACCACCGCCGGAGACACCATCACCGTCGAGGTCCAGTACCTCGGCAGCCCGGTCCACCTCCTGCCCAACTCCTGACCGCCGAGGAGGGCTGCGGGCCCCCCTGCACCGCCTGAGGCCAGGAGACCTCGGCTCGTCGGTTGGAACTGAGACATCGGGCCGGCGATCCCACGCCCCGCCCCCACCGGGAGCGCCGGTCGGGCGGGGGCCGTGGGTAGGGCCGGGAGCGGCTCCGAGACCCCGGTCAGCGGCGGTTGAGAACCGCCAGGAGGTCTCCGGCGTCCATGATCAGATGATCCTGCCCCTCCATCCGCAGCTCGGTCCCCGAGTACTTGGGAAAGAGCACCAGGTCGCCGGGATGGACCTTGATCGCCTCCTCGTCGTCACCCACCGCCACCACCTCGCCCCGCTGGGGCTTCTCCTTGGCGGTGTCGGGCAGAACCAGCCCGCTGGCGGTGATGCTCTCCTCCTCCACCAGGCGCAGCAGCACCCGGCTGCCCAGCGGCGTCACCTCGGCCTCAGCGTTCATCGCCTCTCCTCCTGAACAAGTGGATCAAAACTCGTCGCTGCCGAACCGTTCGCGGCATGGTTGCGGCCGGCTGTGGTTCAGCTCAGCCCCAGCATCCGGTCGATGGTGCGCTGGTCAAAGCCGACGATCGGCCGGCCATCGATCTCCACCACCGGGACCCCCATCTGCCCGGTCCGGCGGACCAGGTCGCGCGCCGCGGCCGAGTCCCGGGACACGTCCACCTCGCGGTAGGGCACCTTCTGCTGGCGCAGGTACTGCTTGGCGCGCTGGCACCAGGGGCAGGTCGGGGTCGTGAAGACCAGGACCCGGTGCGGTCGGGTCGCGGCGGGGGCGGTCGGCATGCCAGATCTCCTCAGCTAGCGGTTGACAGGTCGGTGTCCGCAGCGCCAATGCGGCCACCGGGAGTTCCCCGGCTGCCCACGATGGCGTCGATGATGTCGCAAGCCTCGGCGATGCGCGGCTCGGTCAGCCGGTACCGCACGGTGGTGCCGCTGCGCCGGGTGCCCACCAGGGCGGCGGAGCGCAGCACCCCCAGGTGCTGGCTGACGTTGGCCAGGCTGGCCCCCAGCAGCTCGGCCAGCTGACCGACCGAGAGCTCCTCCGCTCGCAGAGCGTCGAGGATCATGAGGCGCTTGGGGTCGGTCAGCACCTTGCAGATCTCAGCGTGGCGCTGGTACGCCGCCTGCCGCTCGGGGCTGAGCGCGAGCGCCGAGGATGACCGTTGCACGGGGGTAGGATAGCAGTATTCCGTTAGTTGCGCAAGTAGCCAAGTTAGTTGTCCGAACCGCCTCAGGGCTCGACGGGGACGGCCCGGCGGCCTCCCCGGCCCGACGCGAACACCGGGGCGGCGCCCGTGGCGATGCCCTAACCCGGTCCCGTGTTCCCCTCCCCTGACGACGGGGCTAGGATGGCGCGATGGAGTCCGAGCGGCGCCGCCTCGACCCCTCCGCACGGGAGGAGCTGCGACAGGTGGTGGGCGCCGACTGGGTGCTGACGGATCCCGACCAGCTGCGCACCTACGAGTGCGACGGCCTCACCGGCTGGCGTGCGGTCCCGCTCGCCGTGGTGCTCCCGGCGAGCACCCAGCAGGTGGCGGCGGTGGTCGGCCTGTGCCACCGGATGGGCCTCCCCTTCGTGGCCCGCGGCAGCGGCACCGGGCTCTCCGGCGGTGCCCTGCCGGTCGAGGACGGGATCGTCATCGGGCTGAGCCGGATGCGCGCCATCCTCTCCATCGACCTGGAGAACGAGCGGGTTGTCGTGCAACCCGGGGTGCCCAACCTGGAGGTCACGAGAGCGGTGGCCCCGCACGGGTTCCTGTACGCGCCCGACCCCTCCAGCCAGCGGGTCTGCAGCATCGGCGGCAATGTCGCCGAGAACTCCGGCGGGGCCCACTGCCTCAAGTACGGCTTCACCACCAATCACGTGCTGGCCGCGACCTTGGTGACCTCGGACGGAAGGGTGGCCCACCTGGGGGCGGCGGTGCTCGACGCTCCCGGGTACGACCTGCTGGGCGTGGTCATCGGCAGCGAGGGGACGCTGGGGATCGTCACCGAGGTGACGCTGCGCGTCATCCCCCAGCCCGAGACGGTGAAGACGCTGCTGGCCGCCTTCCCCTCCACCGACGCCGCCGGGGAGGCGGTGGCCGGGATCATCGCCGCCGGGGTGGTCCCGGCGGCGATCGAGATGATGGACCGGGCGACCATCGAGGCGGTGGAGTTCGCCATGCACGCCGGATACCCGGATTGCGGCGCCGCCCTGCTGGTGGAGCTCGATGGCCCCGCCGCGGAGTGCGAGGCGCTCTTCGGACAGGTGGTGACGATCTGCCGGGCCAGCGGCTCGGAAGAGGTGCGGGTGGCCAGCGACGAGGCGGAGCGGGCCCTGCTCTGGAAGGGGCGGCGCGGTGCCTTCTCAGCGATGGGCCGGGTGAGCCCCGACTACTACGTCCAGGACGGTGTGGTCCCGCGGTCCCGTCTGGCCGAGGTGCTGGGCGGTATCCGCGAGTTGGAGGCCCGCCACGGCCTCCGGGTGGCCAACGTGTTCCACGCCGGCGACGGCAACCTCCACCCCCTCATCCTGTACGACCGGCGTTCCCCCGACGGGCCGGAGCGAGCCAAGGCGCTGGCCGAGGACATCCTCACCCTCTGCCTCGAGGCCGGCGGGTCCCTCACCGGGGAGCACGGGGTGGGGAGGGACAAGGTCTGCCAGATGCCCAAGCTCTTCTCGATCACGGATCAGGCCGCGATGCACCGGGTGAGGGGGGCCTTCGACCCGTACGGGCTGGCCAATCCCGGCAAGCTGCTCCCCACCCCCCGGCTCTGTGGGGAACATCCCGGCATCTACCGCCCCCACCCGGCGGAGCTGGCCGGGATGGCGCAGCGGCTGTGAGGCCGGGGGCGCTGGTGGAACTGGCCGGGGTGGTGGGGTCCGACCGGGTGCGGGAGGGTTCGCCTGAGGACGCCCCCGCCGGCGGCTCCCCGCCGCTGGTGGTCCGTCCCGGCAGCCCCGAGGAGGTGGGGGAGGTTCTGGCGTGGGCCTCCTCCCAGGGGCTGGCGGTGGTGGTCCGCGGCGGGGGGACCAAGCCCTCCTGGGGCGCCCCCGCCCGGAGCTGTGACCTCATCCTGGAGACCCTGGGGCTGGACCGCCTGCTCGAGCACGAGCCCGGCGACCTCACCTGCGTCGCCGAGGCGGGGATGCGGCTCGACCAGCTTCAGGACCGGGTGAGCTCGGTGGCGGGGCATCGCCAGCGCCTGATGCTGGACCCGGCCCAGGGCGGCGGGTCGACCCTCGGCGGCCTGGTCGCCACCGGGGCCTCCGGCCCGCTCCGCGCCCGGTACGGAACCGCGAGGGAGCTTCTCCTCGGAGCACGTTTCGCGCTCTCGGACGGGACCGTCGCCCGCACCGGCGGCACGGTGGTGAAGAACGTGGCCGGCTACGACCTCGACAAGCTGCTGGTGGGCTCGCTGGGCACACTGGCCGTGGTGCTGGAGGTCTCCCTCCGGCTCCACCCCACACCGGAGGGGAGCCGCATGGTGGCGCTGGAGGGGATCTCACCCGAGGTGGCGGCCTCCTTCTGCTCCCGCGTGCGGCGGGCGCCGGTGGCGCCGACCCTGCTGGAGGCGCTCTGGCCGGAGGGCACGGTCCTGGTGCGGTTCGATGGCTCGATGGCGGGCGCCCTCAGTCAGGCGGGGGTAGTGGCCTCCCTGGCGCCGGGAGCCCGGGTCCTCGGCGAGGACGAGGCCGGCCAATTCGAGGAGCGCCTGCGGGGCCGGCCCTGGGAGGGTGCAGGGTCGGTGGCCGGCTTCGCGCTCCCGGTCTCCCGCACCGGCTCGCTCCTGGAGCTGGCGGAGGAGGGAGGGCTGGTGCGCCAGCTGTCGCTTCGCGCCGGGCTGGGGGTCGGAGAGGCCCGGCTCGACGAACACCCAGAGAGCCTGCTCCGGTTCCGGGAGAGGGTTGGCGCCCTCGGCGGCTTCGTCTCGGCCCACCGCCACCAGGGGCCGGGCGCGGGAGGGCTCGACCCTCTCGATCCTGTCGCCGCGGAGCTGGCTCTGGCGGTGAAGCTGGCCCTCGACCCGAGCGGGACCCTGGCCCCGGGCCGGGGGCCGGGCGGATCGTGATGCTGGACCCGGCTGCCCCCCGCTCCCGGCCCCCGGCTCCCCGGGGGGCGCCCCGGCCGGCGGCCGCGCAGCACGCCTTCGACGACCACCATCCGCCCGACCCGCGGCTGATCGCCGACTGCGTGCACTGCGGCTTCTGCCTGCCGGCCTGCCCCACCTACCAGCTCTGGGGTGAGGAGATGGACTCTCCGCGGGGGCGGATCCTCCTGATGGACCTCGCCGCCGGCGGCGAGCGACCCCTCTCCTCGGAGATGGTGGCCCACTTCGACTCCTGCCTGGGTTGCCTGGCCTGCGTCCCCGCCTGCCCCTCCGGAGTGGCGTACGACCGCCTGCTGGAGTCGACTCGCCAGCAGGTGGAGCGGCGATACCGCCGCCCGCTGAAGGACCGCCTCTGGCGAAAGGCGGTCTTCACGGTGCTGCCCCACCCCACGGTGATGCGGCTTGGCGCCCTCTCCATGTGGGCGGTCCAGCGCGTCCGGCCCGGCTCTCTCGACCTACTTCCGGGGCGGGCGGCCGCGGCGGCGGCGCTCCTACCCTCGGGCGGACCGGCCCGCTCCCTCCTGCGCCGGCTGCCGGCGCCCCGGCCGGCCAGGGGGAACACCCGGCTTCGAGTGGGGCTGCTCGGCGGCTGCGTGCAGCGGGTGGTGTTCCCCCTGGTCAACGAGGCGAGCGCGCTGGCCCTGGCGGCGTACGGGGCCGAGGTGCGCATCCCCCCCGGGCAGGGCTGCTGCGGGGCGCTGGAATACCACGCCGGGCGCGAGGCGGCGGCGCTGCGCCGGGCCCGGCGGCTGGTGGCCCAGTTTGAGGACCCCCAGCTGGACCGGATCGCCGTCAATGCGGCCGGCTGCGGGGCCCTCCTCTCCGAGCTCGGCCGGCTGCTGGAGGAGGACTCGAAGTGGGGCCCCCGTGCGGCCGCGGTGGCCGCCAAGGTGCGCGACGTGACCGAGGTCCTCGACGAGTTGGGGCCGCCCCCCGGCCTGCACCCACTCCCCCTGCGGGTCGCGTACCACGACGCCTGCCATCTCATCCACGCCCAGGGGGTGCGGGAGGAGCCCCGCCGGGTGCTGCGCGCCATCCCGGAGCTCCAGCTGGTGGAGATCGCGGAGTCCGACCTCTGCTGCGGCAGCGCCGGGACGTACAACCTCACCGAGGTCGAGGCGGCTCACGACCTCGGTCGGCGCAAGGCGCAGCAGGTGGCGGCGGCCTCCGCTCAGGTCCTGACCGCCGGGAACCCCGGCTGCCTGCTGCAGATCCAGGCTGCCCTGCGGGAGTCTGGGATCGAGCTGCCGGCGCTCCACCCGGTGCAGCTGGTGGCGGCCTCGCTTCTCGGGCAGGGACCGGAAGAGGCGATCCTCAGGAGCTGACCCGGCCCCAGCCCGCGGATGATTCCGCCCGCCGCCCAGCGAGGGAAACCCCGTGGCGATCAGCCCGGGTTGGGGCGCAGGTTGAGACCACTCCGGGTTTCACCGGTCCGGTGCTTCACGCCGGCCACAGTTGGGGGGTGGGAGCCATGTCCGACGCCGCCAGGATCGCCGCCGACCGCACCGCGGTGGTGGTGATCGAGCCTCAGTACGCATATCTCGCGCCGGACGGGGCGCGGTATGCCTTCATCCGGGCCGCCCTCGGCCACCAGGAGGTGGTGGACCGCTTGCGCACCTTTCTGGACGGGGCTCGGGCGCTGGGGATCAGGGTGATGTACGTCCCCTTCCACCCCCTGGAGCGCGCCTATCCCGAGCTGGAGCCGGCCACCGCCACCTTCCGCACCCCCTGGCGCGTGCCCAGCTCGGGGCGGATCACGCAGATGGGGGAGCTCCATCGGGTCGGGTACCGGGACGAGGGGGAGATCTGTCTGGAGTGCGGCCGGGCCTGGCCCTGCGACACCGCCGTCGCGCTGGAGGAGGTGCGGCGGCTGCGCGCGGTCGGGGTCCCGCCCCCTTCCGGGGTCCTGGTCGGAAGCGAGCTGGGGCCACGCCTACGGCCAGAGGCCGGCGATCTGGTGGTGGAGGGCAGCAAGACGCTCGATGCCTTCCAGTCCACCGAGCTCGACCGGCTGCTGCGCGCCAACCGCATCGAGTACCTGGCGTTCACCGGCTTCCACACCAACTGGTGCCTCGAGTCCTCGGCCCGCTCCGCATACGACCGGGGGTATCGGGTCATCCTGGTCTCGGACTGCTCCGCCAGTGACAGCCCGGAGGAGCAGAGCCACTCCGAGCGGTACATCTTCCCCAGGATCGGCCAGGTGCTGACCGGAAGCCAGCTGCTGGCGGCGGTGCAACCAGAGCTCGCGATGCCCCAGGCGATCCTGGGCTGAGGGCCGAGGCCGGTCAGTCCGGGGCGCCGGCTCCCCGCAGGAGCGCCGCCGCCGCCTCCTCGTTCCCGTGGACGGGGCAGGCGGCGGGAGCGCTCTTCGCCGGCGGCGTGGAATGGTCCACCGGGCAGCCCCCCCCGGGAGTGGTCCCCTCCTCCCGCGGCCGCAGGCGGGCCACGGTGGGTGATGCCTCCCTGGGTATGTACCTCCCTCCGGGGCCCCCCGCCGCGTACTGGTGGAGCGCCTGATCGACCGGCCCGGCATCCCCGTCGGGCTCCTCGAACCCCATCCCCTCGGCAAATCCGACCGCGTCGGCCTCCAAAGGGGTCCGGTGCGGCTGGGCGTGGGCCGAGCGGCCGAGCTCCGGCTCGATGAGGGGAGCCGCCACCTCAAGGGTGATCACCGCCACCCGGCGGGTGCGCGCCACCTTCTCCACCTTGGCCTTGATCCTCCGGCGCAGATAGCCGGCGGGCATCTCGTGGAGGAGGTTGCGCGCCTCCAGCGACCAGCCGATCTTGCGGTTGTCGAAGGTCAGCTCCTCGGTGACGTCGCCCTCGCCGAGGGCGGCCCGCTCGATGCTCTCGTGGTCGACCCGGGCGAACTGCGCCTGCTCCCCGCCGCAGACCGGACAGGCCACCGGCCGGACCCCGTGGGCGGTGTACCCGCACTCCCGACACACGTACACGTCGCTCCGATCGCCGCGCGGAGCCTCCTGCCGCTCGATCCCGATCGCCGCCGAGGCCTCGGGCGGGAGGATGTCCCCGAGGGCCGCGGTGACCAGGTTCTGGGAGATGATCGAGTTGCCCCGTTCCATCGCCCAGCGCAGGACCGCGGTGCGGGCCAGGCCCTGCGCGGAGCAGGGGATCCGCTCCAGCACCTCGTTGGCCTCCGGGGTCCAGACCACCGAGGCCGCGCCCTGGACATCGATGGGGGGCACGTAGGTGCGGGAGGACAGCATCACGCTGCAGGGCGCCAGCCGGAGCAGGTTCTCGCTGTTGCCCCCGATGTCCATCCCCTGGTCGGAGTGGACGCCGATCCGGCCCACCACCAGGAGGCTGGCGTCCCGCTCACGCACGTAGCGGAGCACCTGCTCGAATGCCTTGCCGTCCAGCAGCGTGATCGGCAGGTCGTACCCCTCGGCCCTCGCCACCTCCTTGGCGACCTTCAGGTGCGAGGAGTAGATCATCGCCAAGCCGGTGTCGATGATCTCCTCGTGGAGCGCCTCCTGCTCCTTGAAGCGGAAGACCTTGCTGGCCTCGTCGGAGAGCACTCCGACGATTCCGTTGAAGAGCACGTAGTGGAGGTAGGGGTCGTACACCGAGACCGCCTCCACCGGCAGGTCCAGCGCCCGCCCCATCTCCAGAGCCGAGCGCAGGCCGGCGAACGACTGCGGGGAGCCGTCGATGGCGACCACGATTGGCCCGGAGAGCGGGTCGCGCCCCTCCCGGTGGCGGACCACGATGGTGTCGCGGTGGGCCCGGCGGACCACCCGGTCGACGCAGGTGCCGATCTGGGTCTCCTTCACCTGGCCCAGCCCGCAGGCGCCCATCAGCACCAGGTCGTAGTCCGAGTCCTCGATGTCCTGGACCAGGACCTCCCAGTTCTTCCCGTCGAAGGTCTTGGGGCTGAAGCTGACCCCCTCCTCGAGGCAGCGGCGCTGGGCCGCCTGCAGGTAGGAGTCGGAGATGAGGTTGAGCCCGGTCGTGATCAGGCTGTCGTGGATCTTGCGCTGGCGCTCCAGCTCCACCTCATCCTGGTACTCCTCGGGAAGGGTGTACTCCATCTGCTTGAAGCGGTAGTCGTGCAGCCGGGCGGCGTACACATGGCTGCCCACCACCTCCGCGCCGGAGGCCTTGGCCAGCTTGATCGCCACCTCGGCGGCGGCGGTGGAGTGGTCGGAGTTGTCCAGGGGCAGATAGAGCTTGCGGTACATCCCTTGTCTCAGGAGGAGCTGGCGCTGCCGGGTGATCGTAGCAACCTCACCCCGGCGGCGGCCCGCCTCCGACGGCCGAGCGCTGGCGGCGCACCCAGCCCCTTCCCCTCGCCAGATGGGCCGCGGCGGCCCCCAGGGCCGCCCCGGTGGCCATCGGGCCCGGCGCCCCCGGCTGCTCCCGGGCGGCCAGGGAGGCCCGGGGATCCAGAAGCGCTGCGGGGTCCTGACGGAAGCCCAGCTCGCGCCAGCTGGAGGCGAGCGCGGCGGGAAGGGCCAGCCCCTCCTCCTCGGCGCG
>DAHUYV010000015.1 GCA_027306885.1 Candidatus Dormiibacterota bacterium | reverse complement strand
TATCCAGGTCGGGCCCCAGGCGTTCCTCGGGGTGGAGGCCGAGACCTACATCGCGCAGCAGTACGCGGGACCACCGCCGATGGTGACGGTGCTCAGCGACGTCACCGGGCACCAGGGAGCGGACCTCTCCCGCCTCTCCGGCGCCGGCGCCCTGGTCCTCAGCATCGTGCCGAGGTCGCCGGCAGCCGCGGCCGGCCTCGGGCCGGGTGATGTGATCACGGCCCTCGACGACCAGGTGGTGAGTTCCGCCACCGCTCTGCTCTTGCGGGTGGAGGCCCACAGGCCTGGGCCGACCGTCGTGTTCCATTGGGTGGGTACCACTGGGGAGGTGCGGTCCGCGCCGGCGACCCTGGCCGCCGGCCCCGCCTCCTGACGCCGCCTTCCCGATCGCAAGTCCCCCTACCCCTGTAGGTAAACCCTTGGGGTGGCCAAGGTGGTCTCACCCGGTCTCAGATCGGCGTAATCACTCTTAGAAACGAACTGCACCGATCCCAGAATCAGTAAGTGGAATCGACCGGATGCCCTGCCAACAGGAGCCTGGGGCGGACGGAAAAACAGAAGAAGGTCCGAACTCCGAGACCTGGGAGGTGCCACGATGCGACGCAAGACATTCGACGGAATCCTGACAGTGGTGGGAGCCCTGATCACCGTCCTCATGCTCGGCGCGGGATCGATGCTGCTGTGGGGGGCGAACTACACGAACAGCGAGGTCCACAACCAGTTGGCTTCGCAGAAGATCTACTTCCCGGCCAAGAACAGCGCGGAGATCACGGCTCTGCCGGCGGCCGACGCTGCCGCGATGAGCCAGTACTCCGGCCAGCTGATGACCACCGGCGCCCAGGCCGAGGTGTGGGCTGACAACTTCATCGCCGTCCACCTGAAGGGGATGGGCCTGACCTACGACCAGGCGAGCACCCTGGCCCGCGCCAACCCGACCAGCGCCAAGGACCAGGCGCTTGTGACCACCGTCTTCCAGGGGACAACGCTCCGCAGCGAGCTCCTGGAGGCCTACGGATTCTCGGTCTTCGGGCAGATCGCGCAGATCGCCTCGCTGGTCGCCTTCGCCCTCGCCGCGCTCTTCCTGGTCCTGACCGGGATGGGCTTCATTCACTGGCGGCGGGTCGCGCCGACCGTCGAGATCTGAGCCTGGAGCGGGATCGCCAGGCGATCCCGCCGGGGAAGGGGGCCTCACCCGGAAGGGTGGGGCCTCTTTCATGTTGCGGCGGGCTCCCGTTTCCCGCCTTACGGACCGGAGCACCCGGGGGCAAATGTCCCCAGAGTCCGCGTGATACCACGGTGAACTGGGGCGAGTGGGCGGTCCGACGATGGGATCGAGGCCGCTCCGGCAACCCCTTCGGGGGCATCGGCGGGTTCCGCTGCGGCCGCCCAGACTCTGTTGGGGAGGACCGCGGCGATGGGGGCAGGCACCGAGGCGTCGGCGCTGAGAGCCGAGCTCTCCCCGGCCCGGGACCGCGCCGGCCACAATGCCCGTGGAATCGGGGTCTACTTCACCTTCGTCAAGCCTCACATCGACGTCACCTTCGTCCTGGTGGGGCTCACCGGAGCGCTGCTGGCTTGGCGGGGCTCCGAGCCCTTTCCCCTGACCAGCACCCTGCTGCTGGTGGGCGCCGTCGCCCTGCTCAGCGCCGGCGCCGAGTCCTGGACCAACATCCTCGACCGGGACCTCGACGCCGTCATGCGCCGGACGTCGGCCCGGCCGCTGGTCACCGGGCAGATCACGGTGGGCCGGGCCACCGTCCTCGCCAGCTCGCTGACAGTCGGCGGACTGGGCCTCTCCCTGGCGGTGGGCCCGGTTCCCCTCCTCTTCCTCCTCTTCGCCCTGATCAGCAATGTGGTGGTCTACAGCCTGCTCACCAAGCGAGCGACCCCCTGGAGCGTGGTTCTCGGCTCAGCGGTTGGCTCTTTGACCCTGTGGGCCGGGTACACGGCGATCCGGGAGCCGGTATCCGGCGCCGCCTGGCTACTCGGCGGGATGGTGGGGGTTTGGGTGTTCGTCCACATCTGGGTGATCGCGATCCGCTACCGGAGCGACTACGCCCTCGGCCGGGTCCCGACGGCGCCCTTGACCTGGACCCGGGGACAGCTGACCTTTGCCCTCGCCGCCTCCGCCCTGGCGATGGGCGCGTTGGCGGTGGGCGCCCTGCTGGCGCTCGGCGGGCCGGCCGGCCGTTGGGCGGCGATCCCGGTCGGGACTCTTTCCGGGCTGATTCTGCTGGGAGCGGCCCTGGCGCCCTGGCGCCCGGGGCTGGCGGCCCCGCTGATCCGCGTGGTGACGATCTACCTCGTGCTGGTCCTAGGGGTGGCGCTCACGTGTGCGCTCTGACCCCGGGGGGCCGGGTGAGCCAATCGGAGTGGGAGGAGGGGAAGGCATGGCAAGCATGGTCGACTCGACCGACGGTCTGAGGGTGGCCCCGCCGCCATCGGCCCGGGGCCTCGACTTCACCGGCGTGATGGTGCGGGTGCTCATGGCGTGGATCGTCGTGGTCGCGGTACTGAGCTTCATCACCGCTCCCTGGCTCGCCCCCGGCAACAATGGGGACTTCACCGCCACGCTGGTCTGGTTCTACCACGCCCTGATGCTCCCGGCGGCGCTGCTCTTCCTCATCATCTGCACCCGCGTGTTCACCCTTCATTCCTGGGTCAGGTACCTGGTTTCGCACAGTGCCCTGGTGGCGATCTTCGAGGGAGCCGGGTTCCTCATCCTCGGCTACGGAACCTTGCATCATGTGAGTTCCCTGGTGGACTTCGGCTTCTGGGTCATCATGCCAGCCACCTTGGAGCTCTTCGCGGTGACGATCCTGTTCGTGGCCGACCTCGCCTGGTGTGCCCTGGTGGCCCCCAAGGGTGAGCCGGTGTCGCCCCAGAAGGCGGAGATCACCTGGGTCTTCTTCTTCGCTGGCGTTTCGGTCTTGACCTGGGTGGTCTTCGGTCTGCTGGCGGCGGCGAATCAAGTCGGTATCAACTTGAGCTTTTGGGCCGGGGCCCAGCATGAGTCCGAGGCCACCCTGATCGGCAACATCGTCACCGCCCACTCCCACGGGATGCTGCCGACATTCATGGCCGCCATCGTGCTGTTGGCCGCCGAGGCGTTCGGCTACTCGAGGTTGGTCGGCGCGCGCAAGCAGGTGGCGCGGCTCGGGGCGGGGGCGATGCTCGCCGGGATCGCCCTGTACTCCGGCGTGTACACGATCTCTGCCATCGGCACCTACGTGATCCCCGCCTGGTTTCCGCACGGGGCCGGAGGGGTGAACGGAATCGCCATGGATGACACGATGACCGGCCTTGTGGGCCTGGGGTCCCTGATCCTCGCCGGCGCGATGTTGCCCGAGCTCCGCGGGGTGTTCACCCGGGTGGCGGGAACCACCGGGCGGGCGGTGCGCCGTCTCAACCCGGTCCGGGTCGGGGTGTACCTCACCTACGTCATGGCCACCGCCGACATGTACTTCTATGGCTACTACATCGAGATGAACGAGACCCAGTTCGGGGCCGGCAGCACGGCCTCGGCTTCTCGGGTCATCGATGACCAGATCTTCACCCGGAGCCACCTGCTCTTCGTATTCGGGGCGCTGCCGGTGATCGCGGTGTTCCTCCTGGCCACCGAGCTGGTGGGCAACGTCTCCCGTGCGGGCATGGCGGTCAGGACCTGGATGGCCCGCCTGGTGATGCTGGGGATGCTGGTCACGATCGTGGGAATGGGGATCTGGGTCTACTCAACGCCCGGCCATCAGGCCAACTGGTCGATCGGCAGCGGGGGTGAGCTGCTGTACGTCGGCGGCCAGGTGCTGATGCTGATCGGCGCCATCGTCTCCCTCTTCGCTCCACTGGTGGGTCGGGCCCGGGCGGACGATGCTCAGCTCGAGGCTTCAACCGGCACAGCCGCCGCCTGAGGGCGGGGGCAACCTCCGTCCCCGTCGTCTGGGCGCGCGGCCCGGACTGCGGGGACGGCTTCCGGTCGGGTTCTGGGGGCCGGGCGCCGGAGGACCCACTCGGCGTCCTCGCCCGACCGGCGCTACAGGCCCGTGGCCCCGTCGATGCGCTCGCGCAGGAGGTCCGCGTGCCCGCAATGGCGCGCGTACTCTCCGATCATGTCGAGCAGTAACCAGCGCAAGGTGAACGGCCCGCGGCCCAGATCGCGCGCCGCCATCTGGTCCAAAGAGGCCGCGGCAGCCACGATCTCGCGTGACCGCCGGCACTCCGACTTCCACTCCGCCAAGGCCTCGGCGACGTCCCCCTCGACGTCGGCGAAGTCTTGGTCAGGGTCGGCGTCCGAGTAGTGCAGGAGGGGCACCGCCTCGCCAGCGAACTGGATCCGAAACCACCAGCGCTCCACGCCCGCCAGGTGCCGCAGGAGTCCGTGGAGCGAGAGTGAGGACGGTGGGACCGCCCGACACGAGAGCCGCCCCTCCGGGACACCGTGGCACTTGAGCTCGATGGTGGCTCGGTGCCAGTCCAAGAACTCCTCCAGCAGGTGGGGTTCGGGGCCGACCCGCGACGGTGCCCGCCTCGGGTCGTCGGGCCAGATCGGGGACAGGTGGAGGGGCGCTCCGCTCTCAGTCAACCGTTCGAATCCTCCATTCGGGACGAGGCCACCAGCGCCGACCACGACTGTACGATCGGCGGCGGCCTGCGGGTTCGGTGTGGTGCCCGGCCACCCAGCGCTGGGCGCTGGAGCCGCCGCCGCGGCTGGAATAATCGGCCCGTGATCCGGGGGCGTTGGGAAGCGTGGCCTGGCGCCTCGGTTGGACCAGCGGCGCCTACCGGCGATTCGCGGCGGGTACGAGGGAGGTGTGAGCTTGCGTCTCTATGCACTGGGGCTGGGAGAGATCTGCTGTGACAAGGGCCGGACCATCTCCCCGGGGGTCGGGGATGGGGTCCAGACCCACATTCCGGTGGTGGGTTACCTCGCGGTGACCGGCCAGGGACGGCGGATCGTCATCGACACCGGAGTCCACCGCAGTCACGTCGAGGACCCCGATCGAACCTGGCGCGGCACCGAGGCGGCCGGCCAGCTCAAAGCTGTGATGCGGATCGAGGACACCGTCGACTACCAGCTGGCCCGGCTCGGCCTGCGGGGCGCCGACATCACCGACGTCATCAACACCCACCTGCACTTCGACCACGCCGGCAACAACGATGCGTTCCCGAACGCCACCTTTCACGTCCAGCGAGCCCACTTTGACGCTGCCCTCGACAACCCCTCGTTTCCCAACCAGTACTGGCGGCTTCCCGGCCTGAACTACAGCCTCCTTCGCGGAGAGACCGACCTCGAAGACGGAGTCTCCGTCTTCCCAACGCCGGGGCACGCGCCGGGGCACCAATCGGTCTCCGTCCGATTGGGGAGCGGACAGACCGTCATCCTCTGCGGGGACGCCATCTATGAGGAGGACAATCTCCGCCACGACAATTGGGGCGCGCAGGCCGACCCGGCGGAGGCCCGCCGGAGCGCACTCGGCCTGATGGAGCGGGCCCGGGACCTCAAGGCCATCGTGATGTTCGGCCACGACGCGGAGCAGTGGAG
>DAHUYV010000014.1 GCA_027306885.1 Candidatus Dormiibacterota bacterium | reverse complement strand
GCCGAGCGGGCGGCCGAGTAGGCGGCGGCGCTGAAGTCGGAGTAGACGAAGACGTGCTGGTAGGTCTGATCGGCGGGGGCCCGGCTCTTCAGGATCCGCGCCGGCGCGGGGAAGGGGAACTGGCACACGTAGACGTTGGTCCGGCCCACACCGCCGACCGGCGGCGTCACCTCGTTGCCGAGGGTCACGAAGTAGTCGAAATCCCCTGACCGGCGCTGGCGGTCCCACACTCCGGTGGCCAGATGCCCCGGGATGGGCACGCCCAGTTCCTGCGCCACCTGGCGGATCCGGATCTCGCTGTAGCGGTCGGGAAAGAGCAGCGTGCACTGTCCGGACCCGCCCAGCGCCGCCGCGAGCATGAGGAGGTACCGCTCTCCGCCCCCGGGGACCATCTGGTAGGGGCTGTACACGCCGACCCTGAAGTCGCGGCGCAGCGCCGCCAGGGGCATGGCGGCCTCGGGCCGCGGCGTCGGAGTGGGGGACGCCGCTTTCTCGGCTGCGGTGGAGCTCCGCCCGAGGAGCATCGGGCCCCAGCGCTCCACGAACTTGGGGCGGTTGAACTCCGGCTGCCCCCGCAGGTCGAGGCCCTTGCCGGTGCTTGACGTGGTGGCATGCTCGAGATGGACGACGTGCGACTCGGTGGCGCACACCACCCGCTTCCCGGCCTGCTGAAGCTTCATGCAGAGGTCGACGTCCTCGTAGTAGGCGGGCTCCCAGGTGAGGTCGAACCCGCCCAGCGCAAGGAAGTCCTCCCGGCTCATGCAGAGGGCAGCGGCGGAGCAGTAGTCGACCTGCCGCAGGGGCTCTTTGGTGCCATCTTGGAAGGGCATTCCCTTCTCCAGCTGGATGGGGGTGCCGTCCGGTTGGATGAGGGCACCGGTCTCCTGGATGCGGCCATCGGGAAAGAGAAGGCGGGAACCGGCCGCGCCAACCGAGGGCTGGCGCATCGCCCCCAGAAGCGGTTCGAGCCAACCCGGTTGGGGCATCGCGTCGTTGTTGAGGAAGAGGACAAGCCGACCGCGGGCCTCTTCGGCGCCGATGTTGTTGCCCTCGCCGAAGTACCGGTTCACCCCGATCCGCACCTCCCGGAAGTAGTCGCGGTGGCGGTGGGCGAGGCGCAGGTCGCCGGGGAGGCTGCCGTTGTCCACCAGCAGCGCCTCGTAGGGGGCGCCGGTCGTGTTGCGCCACACGTGCTGGAGCGCGGCCAGCGCGAGCGGGCCCCGGTTCCAGTTGAGGATGACGATGCTCACCTCGGGGGCGTCGAAGTCGAGCCAGCGGTCGCGAGCCGGGTAGGCGGTGCCCTCGGGGTCGAGAGCCACCGGCATGCCCGACCTGCTCGCAGATCGGCAGGAGCGCACAAACTGGCGCGTTCGAATGGCGGCTCGCAGGACCACCTTCGCGGTCGGAAGGGCGTAGGGCACCCGGGCGAGCGCGTCCCTCCCCCGGCGCGCCGCGCGATACAGGTCCCGGTCCAGCTCTTCCCGCAATGCCGCCACCTCATCCAGCACGTCGGCCACGTACAGGTCCGCCCCGGCGGTCGGTGCGCTTTGCCGCGGTGCGGCCCCTGCGCGGGACTCGCGCGAGATTACCACCCTGCCAGAGGCGTCGGCGCTGGTCGCGGCGAGCAAAAGGCTCTCCAGGGACGGCCCGTGGCGGGCCCCGGAC
>DAHUYV010000168.1 GCA_027306885.1 Candidatus Dormiibacterota bacterium | reverse complement strand
GGATTCCAGTGGAGCGGGAGACGAGACTCGAACTCGCGACATCCAGCTTGGAAGGCTAGCGCTCTACCAACTGAGCTACTCCCGCAGCGGTGCCGGGCGACCGGCGAGCTCGATTGTAGTGGCCCGACGAGAGACTGCCCCTAAAGGCCCAGGACGCCACTCCACGCCGGCTGGACCGGGGGGATCCCCGTCATCTAATCTGGCTGCCCACCCCAAAGGCGAGGCCTTAGTCTCCACCGCCGCTCGTCGAGTGCTCCCAAAGAGGCTCCCGTCGTGTCAACTTGCTGGCGAGCGGGGGAGAAACGACGACCGGGTGCTCTTCCAGCGGTGGGCCGCCGGTAGGCAGGGCCACCCAGCAAGACTTGGAGCGGTGATCCTGCCATCCAGGTCGAGATCCCCGGCGTTAGAACGGCGGGTACTCAGGTGGTGGGGCCGGCCGATCGGGCTAGCCGACCGGTGGCCGAGGCTCACAGTCAGGCGACCACCAGGCCTTTGCCCAAATCCAGATGCCCGTCACCTGCGGGTCGCCCCCCGGGGCAGGGCTGGGAGCGAGAGGGCTCCCAGCTAGAAGGTCGGCCCTGGCTGAGGGGGGCAAACGCAGGGCCCCTCTTGGTCTTGGGGAACGGGGCGTTCAGGTCGCCGTGCGGCTGCATTTCGCGTGACCCACCACCGTGGCCGCCCCGTTTGCGGCCTGAGTGGGTCCCGCCCCGCCTTGGGGTGCTTCTGGCGGGTTGGCTTGTGGAGTCGTCCGGAGCGCCGGACCAGGGGCCAGGGACGATCGCCTGGGGCCCGGCCTCGGCCCTCTCGGCGCTTGATAGACTGAGGCAAGGATGCTATTCGACTACCTGCCCGTCCTCACCTTTCTGGTGATGATCGTGCTGCTCGGGATCGCGCTCACCGTGCTTATCCCCCTCGTCGGGCCCCGAAAGCCCACCAAGGCGAAGGGCCTGCCCTACGAGTGCGGCATCGTCCCCGCGGAGACCGCCCGGCGGCGCTTCTCGGTGACCTTCTACCTCACGGCGATGCTATTCATCGTCTTCGACGTCGAGGCCATCTTCCTGTACCCCTGGGCCGTGCTGCTGCGAAGCACCCTGCACGTCTTCGGGCTGATCGAGATGGTGATCTTCGTGGCCCTCATCGCCGTGGCCCTCGCCTACGTTTGGCGTAAGGGAGCGCTCGAATGGGACTGAGGGGCGCCGCGGACCCGCTCCACCTGCCCTCCCTCACCCCGGCGGCGAGAGTTGGCGGAGCCCAGGCTCCAGCGATACCCGGCGCCATCCCGAGGGAGCGCGACCTGGTCGACGCCGCGGCCGACGAGGGCATCTTCACCACCACCGTGGGCAAGGTGATCGCCTGGGGACGGTACTCCTCGCTGTGGCCGGCGCTCTTCGGCCTGGCCTGCTGTGCCATCGAGATGATGGGCGCCAGCAACTCCCGGTTTGACCTCTCCCGCTTCGGGGCCGAGGTCTTCCGCGCGTCGCCGAGGCAGGCCGACCTCATGATCGTGGCGGGTCGGGTGTCTCAGAAGATGGGCCCGGTCCTGCGCCACATCTATGACCAGATGCCCGAGCCCAAGTGGGTCATCTCCATGGGAGCGTGCGCCTCCTGCGGAGGCATCTTCAACAACTACGCGATCATCCAGGGTGTGGACAAGGTGGTTCCGGTGGATGTCTACATCCCCGGCTGCCCCCCCCGCCCGGAGGGGCTGCTGGACGCCGTGATCAAGCTTCAGCAGAGGATCGCCGCCACCCCGGTCGGCAGCCTCAGGGAATAGATGGCGGGGGAGGCCGGAGCAAGTCCGATTGAGGGTCAAAGGGCCGCCGACCGGTTGGCCCAGCTCTTTGGCGACGGGGCCCGCATCACCACCTATCTGGGGCAGGCGACAGTTGAGGTGCCGACGGAGCACCTCGCCAAGGCCGCTCTGGAGCTGCACTCGCACAGCGACTGCCTCTATGAGATGCCAGTCACGATGACCTGCGTGGACTGGCCCGAGCGGGAGCCGCGTTTCGATGTGATCTATGTGCTGCGCTCCTTGGTTCACAACGACCTCGCCCGTCTCCAGGTACTGGCCGACGAGGGGACGGAGCTGCCGTCCCTCTCCTCCCTCTACCCGGGATTGGAGTGGCACGAGCGGGAGTGCTATGACCTGTTCGGGATTCACTTCTCCGATCACCCGGATCTCACCCGCATCCTGCTTCCCGACGACTGGGAGGGGCATCCGCTCCGCAAGGACTATGTCTCCTTCGGAGAGCCCGTGGCCTTCACCCACAACATCGAGTGGGCTCTCTCGCCGCAGGATCGGCCGGAGTACATGCCCGGCGCCGTCCGCGGTTCAGTGGAGAGGCCCTGATGGCGCGCCGGCCTCCGATCCGAGGCTCCGGCACGCCGGTCCGCGAGATCCCCCACCAGGAGGGGGTTCCCCATCTGCACCCGGGTGGGTCGGGGGAGTTCCTGGACCGGATCGACTCCGGCGAGGAGCTGCTGGAGATCAACATGGGGCCCCAGCACCCCAGCACCCACGGGGTGCTCCGCCTCGTTCTGAGCCTGGACGGGGAGCGGGTCGTCGCCTGCCGACCGGACATCGGGTACCTGCACACGGGCTTCGAGAAGAGCTTCGAGTCCCACACCTACCAGCAGTGCATACCGCTCACCGACCGGATGGACTACTTGGCGCCGCCGATCAATAATCTGGGGTTCGCCCTCACGGTCGAGAAGCTCCTCGGCATCGAGATCCCACCGCGAGGCCAGTACATCCGGGTCATCGTCGCCGAGCTCTCCAGGATCGCCAGCCACCTCGTCTGGCTGGGCACTCACGCCATGGACCTGGGCGCGACCACGATGTTCATGTACTGCTGGAGGGAACGAGACCGAATCCTGGACATCATGGAGTGGATCTCGGGGGTCCGCATGATGACCAGCTTCATCCGGGTGGGCGGGCTGCTGGCTGACGTCCCCGCCGAGTTCGTCCCCATGGTCAAGGCCTTCACGGCCGACTTCCCCAGCAAGGTCGACGAGTACGAGGGGCTGCTGACCAACAACCCGATCTGGCGGCAGCGCACCGTCGGGCTGGGAAAGATGGATGCCGCCATGGCCCTGGGCTTCGGGTGCAGCGGCGCCACCCTGAGGGGCTCGGGGGTTCCCTACGACGTCCGCAAGGCCAACCCTTACTCGAGCTACGACCACTTCGACTTCGAGGTGCCGGTGGGCGTGAACGGCGACGTCTTCGACCGTTACCTGGTCCGAGTACGCGAGATGCGTGAGGCCTGCCGGATCATCGACCAGGCGGTGGCAGGCCTCCCCGGAGGCCCGGTGAACACGTCGGACCGCAAGGTGGTGCTGCCGCCGCGGGCCGAGATTGACAACTCCATGGAGTCGCTCATCCACCACTTCAAGATCTCCACCGAGGGCTTCCGGCCGCCGCCGGGCGCCTGCTACTCCGCGGTCGAGAGCGCGCGCGGGGAGCTGGGATTCCTCTTGGTGAGCGATGGGGGCAACCGCCCGTACCGCTGCAAGGTCCGGGGGCCCTCCTTCAGCAACCTCTCGGCCCTCTCCCAGATGGTGAAGGGCGAGCTGGTGGCCGACGTGGTGGCGGTGGTGGGCAGCATCGACATCATCCTGGGGGACGTCGACCGCTGAGCTCGGTCAGCTTCCCCGCAGGGCCCTCGGCAAGATCAGAGCCGCCTCCAGCGCCGCCAGGATCAGGAGCGCCGAGGCGATTCGCGGGACGAAGTCGGTGACCTGGGGCGGGGAGGTGAACAACCACCCCAGCAGCGCTGGGACCCCGACCGCGGGGACCACGGCAAAGAGGCGGTCCCGGCTCCCCATGCCGAAGTAGACCAGCAGGTTCACCACGGTGAGTCCCACCACCCCGACTGAGAACAGCACCAGGAGGGGAGCGTCGCTCTCGTAGGCGTGACCCAGGACGACCCCCAGCAGCGGTCGCGCGAGGAGGGCGTACCCCAGCACCACCACCAGGTCCACCGAGAGAAGGACCGCCCCGGTCTGAAGCAGGAGCCGCCTCCGGGCGGCGGGGGTCGGGGCCGCCGCCACCCGCGGGTACATCACGGCGCTGAGGCTGCTGGTCCCGAAGAAGAGGATCTTGCCCATCACCGAGAGCCCCGAGTAGAGGCCGGCACCGTAGGGTGTCAGCACGTGCCGCGCCGACACCACGTCGAGGTTGTTGAAGATCGGCGCCGTCGCCGCGCCGGCCACCACCGCGGTGTCGATCAGATGCCGGCTGGGGGGAGCCACCTGTTCCGCCTGGCGGTGACGCGGATAGATGGCAGAGCCGAGCGCCCCGGCCACCGACGCCAGCGGCACCGCGGCAGGACCCAGCCCAAGGCGGAGCAGGACAACCGAGAGGACCACCATCGTGCCGCCGTACAGCAGGAAGTTGACCGCCAGGCGCCGGAAGTCACGGCTGCCCTGCAGGTAGCCGCGCTGCGAGCCGCCGAGAGCCGCGATCGGGCCGGCGATCACCGTGAGCCCCAGGACGGACGGGTCGGGGAGGTGGAGCAGGAACGCCAGCGCCACATCCACCGGGATCATGACCGCCCCCAGCCCCAGGCCGATCCTCCAGGCACCCCGGCGCAGGCCCTGCCAGAGTGCCTCCGGAGGTACTCCCCGCGCCTGGGCCAGCGCCACCTCCCGGGCGGCCCCCGCGGCCACCACAAAGGTCGTGGTGTAGAGGAGGTTCAGAACCGCGACCACCGAGGTCGACTCACCGTTGCCGACGGTGGTGAGGTGATGGGCGCCGTAGGACTGCGCCACCAGGACCCCTGCGCCGGACCCCCCGATCCCGATCAGGTAGAGGAGGTTGTGGACCAGCAGAGGATTGCGGAGCAGCTGGCCCAGGGACCGACGCTTTCCGGGGGTGGCGGGCGGATCCGGGCTGGCCGCATCCCCTGGCGATCGCTCCATCCCCACATCGTGAGCCATCACCAGGTCCCGGCGCGACCTCGGGACCCGAGGTGGGATTGGTAAAGTGGCACCGAATGAGCAGCGACACGGAGCGCTGCGTTCTCCGCCTTCTGGGGAGCGAGGTCGGACCTCATCCGCTTGGGCGGGGAGCGAGCCGCTGAGGATGAGTGACCGGGACGGGGCCGTGCCAGCCGCCGACTTGGATCCGGCTGTCGTGGCGCGGATCCGCGAACTGCGGACCCTGTACCCGTTGGCCCGGTCCGCCGTACTCCCGGCCCTCTGGGCGGTCCAGGACCGGATCGGGTACCTGCCGGCCTGGTCCGAGGAGGTGGTGGGGCGGGAGTTGGGACTGCTCCCCGCGGACGTGGCGGCGGTGGCCAGCTTCTACTCCATGTACTTCGGCCGCCCGGTAGGACGGCACGTCATCCAGGTGTGCCAGAACGTCTCCTGCGCCCTCCGGGGAGCCGATGACCTCCTTGATCATTTGCGCGGCTGGCTGGGGGTGGACGGGGAGGGGGAGAGCCCCGATGGGGCCTTCAGCCTGGAGGGGACAGTCGAGTGCCTCGGCGCCTGCGGTGGGGGCCCGATGATGCAGGTGGATCGATACAGCTACGAGAGCCTCACCCCGGAGCGGGCGGAGGCGATCCTCACTGAGATCCGAGAGACCAATCCCGAGGGCCCGGTCGGTGGCTGAGGAACTGGTCCTGACCCGGCACCAGGGAAAGCCCGGCCTCACGACGATTGAGGGCTACCGCAAGGTCGGTGGCTACGCCGCTCTCCGCCGGGCCATCGAGATGGGTGCGGAGGCGGTGATCGCCGAGGTGAAGGCATCCGGCCTGCGGGGCCGCGGGGGAGCCGCGTTCCCCACCGGCACCAAGTGGGGTTTCCTCCCCCAGGGGGTCTTCCCGCGGTACCTGGCGGTGAACGCAGACGAGTCGGAGCCGGGGTGCTTCAAGGACCGGGTGCTGATCGAGGAGTACCCGCATCAGCTGCTCGAGGGGGTCCTGATCGCCGCCTACGCACTTCAGGCCAGCCACGCCTTCATCTACATCAGGGGGGAGTACCGGCTGCAGCGCGAGATCCTGGAGGCGGCGACTCGCGAGGTGTACGCCGCCGGAATGGCCGGCCGGAAGATCCTTGGCACTGATTGGGACTGCGAGCTGATCGTGCACGGAGGTGCCGGCGCCTACATCTGTGGCGAGGAGACCGCGCTGCTCGACTCCCTGGAGGGGAGGCGCGGCCAGCCTCGGCTCAAGCCCCCGTTCCCTGCCATCAAGGGGCTGTACGGGCAGCCCACGGTGGTCAACAACGTCGAGACCCTCTCCAACCTGCCCTACATCGTCACCGAGGGGGGCGCGGCCTACGCCGCCCTCGGGACCGAGGGCAGCCCGGGGACCCGCCTCTTCTGCGTCAGCGGTCACGTCGAGCGCCCGGGCACCTTCGAGGTGCCGATGGGACGCACCTCCTTCCGAGACCTCCTGGGCCTGGCGGGCGGGGTCTGGCGAGGGCGCCAGTTCAAGGCGATGCAGCCGGGCGGGGGCTCCATGCAGGTCCTGGGCCCCCAGCACCTCGACGTCCCGCTGGACTTCAAGGCGGTCGCCGACGCCGGGTCAGCGCTGGGTGCGGGCGCCCTGGTCGTGATGGATGAGACCACATGCCTCGTGGATGTGGCCACTCGGCTGGTGGACTTCTACCGCCACGAGTCCTGCGGCAAGTGCGTTCCCTGCCGGGAGGGCACCTACTTCGAGAGCGAGTTGATGCACCGACTGGAGGAGGGACGGGCCAGCCGGGAAGAGCTGGCCACTCTCGCCGACATCTGCGCCGGCATGGATGGGAGGTGCTTCTGCCCGCTCGGCGACACCGCGACCTGGTTCGTCATGTCGGCCTACCGGATGTTCACCCAGGAGTTCGAGGACCACTGCGGCGCCGGCCACTGCCCGGTGCGCTCTCGTGTCGGAGCCGCAGCCTGATGGCGGATACCGCTCCGGCATCGGAGCTGGTAACCCTCGAGGTCGATGGCCGTTCGGTCGAGGTGGCGCCCGGGAGCCTGGTCTGGGACGCCTGCGAGAGGGCCGGCGTCTTCGTCCCGGTCTACTGCGCCCACAAGAAGCTGGAGCCGGTCGCGGTCTGCCGCATGTGCTTGGTGGAGGTCCAGGGCATGCCCAAGCTGCAGCCCGCCTGCGCCACCAGGGTCAGCCCCGGGATGGTGGTCCGGACCGCAACCGAGCAGGTGCGCAAGTTCCGCGACTCCAATCTGGAGTTCCTCTTGCTCAACCACCCGCTGGACTGCCCGGTGTGCGACCGGGGAGGGGAGTGCGACCTCCAGGACTTCACCCAGCGCTACGGGCCGGGCCAGAGTCGCCAGAGCATCACCGAGAAGGTGCACTTCAACAAGGCGGTCCCCCTCTCCGACAAGATCATCCTTGACCAGGAGCGGTGCATCCTCTGCTGGCGCTGCGTGCGGTACTACGAGGAGATCACCGGCGAGCGCGAGATCGTGCTCCAAGAGCGCGGCGTGCACACCCTGGTGGACACCTTCGAGCACCAGCCGCTGCGCAGCGAGTTCCAGGGAAACCTCCCGGAGATCTGCCCAGTGGGGGCGCTGACCCACGCCAAGTACCGCTTCCGCGCCCGGCCGTGGGATCTCCGGCGCACCGCCAGCATCTGCTCACACTGCAGCTACGGCTGCAGCGTGTTCGTGGACGCCCGGGAGGACCAGGTCGCCCGCTACGCCAGCAGCGACAACCCGGACGTCGACGACAGCTGGCTCTGCGACCGGGGCCGCTACAGCTTTCCCGAGCTGAACCGCAAGGACCGCGTGCTCAGTCCGGAGGCGGCGACCGCCGGCGGACGGCAGGTGGTCTCCTATCAGGACGCCCTAGGCCGCGCCGCCGGACAGCTTCTGCGGGTCGGCTCCGACAACGGCGGGGAGGCGATCGGCGTGATCGGTTCCGACCTCATGACCAACGAGGAGGCCTTCCTGCTCCAGTGGCTGGCCCGGGACATCATCGGCACCCCGCACCTCGGCCACCGCCTGCTACCGGCTCCAGAGATCTCCCCTCTCGATTTCGAACTGGGAATCGCCGAGATTGAGGAGTGCGACCAGGTGGTGGTGCTGGGGCCCTTGCCCGAGCAGCTGGCCCCGGTGCTGACGCTGCGGCTCTTCAAAGCCGGCACCAAGCGCGCCCGGAAAATCCTCCGGGTGGAGGCGCCCTTCACCGTGGCGGCGATCCGAAAGCAGGTGATCGGCGAGGGCCGGGTGGGGGTGGTCGCGGCTGAGTCCGACCGCGAGGCGGCTCTGAAGCTGCGCACGGCCCTGACCGGCGCGGGCCGCCGATGCGAGGTCCTCACCCTGATGGAGCGGGTCAACAGCCGGGGCTGCCAGGACCTGGGCCTACTGCCGGGGTGGCTGCCTGGCTACCGCCGGGCGCCGAGCCCGGGCATGGAGCTGCCCGACATCCTGGAGGCTGCCATCGCTGGGCGGATCAAGGCCCTTCTGGTCGTCAATCCCGGACCTGACCTGGAGGCCGACCCCCGACTCGAGGCGGCCCTCAAGGGCGCGGAGGTGACGGTGGTGGTGGCGGCCTTCCCCGGAGTCGCCAGCCGGAATGCCACAGTGCTTCTCCCCGGCCGCACGATCGTGGAGAAGGCGGGCACCGTCACCAACGCCGAGGGTCGGGTCCAGCGGGTGCGCACCGCCGTCGAGCCCAAGTTCGCCTTCCCCTCCGACCTGAAGATCCTGGGCGATTTGGCCCGGGCAATGGGGGGCGAACTCGGCGCCCAGCCTCTGGCGGGTCCCGTCTACGACCTTCTGGCGAGGGCCGTTCCCGCCTATCGTGGGGCCCAGGCGGGCCTGCGGCCCAGGTGGGAGGCCACGGCTTGAGCGCGGCGGCGACCTCGGTCCTGCTCGCGGTGGTCGTGGCGGTGGTGAAGGGCGTCCTGATCATCTTTGTGCTGATGACAGCGTTCGCCTACCTCACCCTGGCCGAGCGGAAGGTCTCGGCTCGGATCCAGCTCCGCTACGGTCCCAACCGGGTGGGGCCGTTCGGCTTCCTGCAGCCCCTCGCCGATGGGGTGAAGCTCTTCACCAAGGAGGTGACCGCTCCGGAGGGACGAGATCGGTTCCTCTACCTCTTGGCGCCGGCGCTGGCCGCCTGTGCCGCGATGCTGGCCTTTTCGGTCATCCCCATCAACCAGACCATCTGCATCGGGGGCACGCACGGGGCCGGCCCCCTCTCCGCGAGCTGCCCCGGAGGCTACCCGCTGCACTGGGACCTGGCGCACCTCAACATTGGCCTGCTGTTCATCCTGGCGATCACCTCGCTTGGGGTGTACTCCATCTTCCTTGGGGGTTGGGCCAGCAATTCCAAGTATCCCTTGCTGGGAGCGCTGCGCAGCTCGGCCCAGCTGATCAGCTACGAGATGGCGGTCAGCTTCGCTCTCCTCGGGCCGGTGCTGCTGGCGGGCTCCCTGAACCTGGAGACGGTGGTGAACCAACAGCACTCCCTCTGGTTCGTGTTCCTTCAGCCGATGGGCTTCCTGCTCTACTTCACCGGCGCGCTGGCCGAGACCAACCGTCTGCCCTTCGATCTGCCCGAAGCCGAGGCCGAGCTGGTGGCGGGCTACCACACCGAATACACCGGGATGCATTTCGGGCTGTTCTTCATGGCCGAGTACATCAACATGGTGACCGTCTGCTCGATCGCCACCGTCATGTTCCTCGGTGGCTGGATGGCGCCTTTCTTCTTTCTACCCACCTGGCTGGGGCCGATCTGGTTCGTGGGCAAGGTGGTCCTGCTCCTTCTGCTCATGATGTGGGTCCGCTGGACCTTCCCCCGGCTGCGCTACGACCGGCTGATGCAGTTCGGCTGGAAGGTGCTGCTGCCGCTGGGGCTGGCGAACCTCATGCTCACCAGCGTGTTCGTGGCTCTGCATTGACCGCCTCGCCGCGCCGCAGACGAGAAGGAGCCCGCCATGTTCCGTGAGCTCATGGGGGGGATGCGCATCACCATGCGGGAGATGCTCAACAGGCCGATCACGATTCAGTACCCCGAAGAGCAGCGGCCGGTGCCGCCCCGCCACCGCGGGCGGCACATCCTGCACCGCTACGACAACGGTCTGGAGAAGTGCATCGGCTGCGAGCTCTGCGCCGGGGCCTGCCCGGTCGGTTGCATCTACGTCCAGGCGGCGGAGAACGATCCCGAGCACCCGGTCTCCCCGGGGGAGCGTTACGCCGTGCGCTACGAGATCAACCTGCTGCGCTGCATCTACTGCGGCTACTGCGCGGAGGCCTGTCCCACCGAGGCCATAACCCTGGGACCGCGGCTGGACCTGGTCGACTACAAGCGGGAGCGGCTGGTCGCCACCAAGGACGACCTTCTGGAGGCCTGGCCCGGTTTCCAGCCCCTGCCCATGGCGGTGGCGAAAGGCGGCGGTCCGGCCGCGTCGCAACCGACGCCGCTGGGCGCCGGGTCCACCCACGACGGGCCGGCGGGCTCCGCGCCCGGGCTGCGCCCGCCGATCCCCGGCCGCCGGGGGCCAGGCCCGCTATGACAGTCATCTTCGGCCTGGCGGCGGTGATCGCGTTCCTCGGCGCGATCGGGGTTGTCCTCAGCCAGCGGACCATCTACTCGGCGATGAGCCTGGTGCTCAACATGGTGGCCCTGGCCGTGCTCTTCCTCCTCCTGGACGCCCAGTTCCTCGCCGCCGTCCAGATCATCGTCTACGCCGGGGCGGTCATGGTCCTGTTCGTCTTCATCATCGCCCTGCTGTCGCCCGGGGCTGAGGAGCGGGTCCGGCCCCTCGAGTTGCGCCTGCTCTTGGGGGGGCTTGGGGCGGTGATCTTCACCCTGCTGGTGGGCCGGCTCACACTTAACGGAATCACCATCGGCCCGCACGGGCGAATGCATGGCGAGCTCGGTCCCTTCGCCCCCACTCTGGTCAACGCCCACGGTCAGGTCCAGACCCTCGGGGAGCAGCTCTTCACCACCTACCTCCTCCCCTTTGAGGTGACCTCGCTGATGCTCCTGGTGGCGGCGGTCGGGGCGGTGTACCTGTCCAGGCGGCGGCGGGTAGCGGCGTGAGCGGGCTCTTTCCCGGCTTTCTCATCCTCTCGGCGGCGATGTTCTCCGTGGGGGCGGCGGGTGTCCTGGTGCGCCGCAACCCCCTGGTCGTCTTCATGTGCATCGAGCTGATGCTGAACTCCGCCAATCTGGCCCTCATCACCTACGCGCGCTACACCCACACCATGGCCGGGCAGGTCTTCGCCCTCATCGTCATCGCGGTCGCCGCCAGCGAGGTGGTGGTCGGCCTGGCTCTGATCACCGGGGTTTACCGCAGTGGGCGACACCTCGACCTGGACGAGCTGAGTGAGATGAGCGAGTGAATCCCACCCTGACTCTGGTGCTGAGCGCACTGGCGCTGGGTCTGCCCACCGCCGGCTTCGCGCTGAACGCGGTCACCGCGGGCCGCCTCCCGCGCCGGCTGGTGGCGCTCATGGGTCCGGGAGTGGTGCTGGGCTCCTTCGTGGCCACCCTCGTCCTGCTCGCCTCGATGCTGATGCAGGCGCCCAGCCGACGGGGTGTCACCGTCACCTTCTGGAACTGGCTCACCGCCTCGACGACTGCCGGCTCGGGGGTGACCGCCCACTCCGGCCTCAACGCCGCCTTCAGCGTCCGGATCGACCCCCTCTCGGTGCTGATGATGCTGGTGATCACCGGCATCGGGGGAGTGATCCACGTCTACAGCGTGGGCTACATGGCGGAGGACCCCGGGTTCAACCGGTTCTTCGCCTACATGAACCTCTTCATCACCAGCATGCTGACGCTGGTGATGAGCAACACCCTGGTGTTCCTCATCATCGGCTGGGCGATGGTGGCCTTCGCCTCCTACGCTCTCATCGCCTTCTGGTACGAGCGGCCCTCGGCGGTGGTGGCGGGGCGGAAGGCCTTCATCACTCAGGTGATCGGTGACGTGGGACTGGTGCTGGGGGCATTCCTCATATTCCTCAACCTGCGCGGGCCCGGGGGGCGGCTGCTCCACACCGTGGACCTGCAGGTGATCTTCGCCAACGTGGGGCCGGGGGCCCACTTCCACAACGGCCTTGGCCCCCTGGGGGGAGGGATGGTCACCGCGATCGGGATCCTGCTTTTCCTCGGCGCCGCCGCCAAGTCGGCGCAGTGGCCGCTGCACACCTGGCTTCCTGACGCAATGGAGGGCCCAACCCCGGTTTCGGCCTTGATCCACGCCGCCACGATGGTGACCGCGGGGGTGTACCTGGTCGCCCGGTTCCACCCCATCTATCAGCAGGCGCCGATTGCCGCTGGGCTGGTGGCGGTGATCGGCATCGGCACCGCCCTCATGGCCGGGGTGATCGGCTGCACCCAATTCGACATCAAGCGGGTGATCGCCTACTCGACCATGAGTCAGATCGGCCTCATGATCTTCGCCGTCGGTGTGGGCGCCTACTCCGCCGGGATGTTCCAGTTCTTCACCCACGCCTGCTTCAAGGCCCTGCTCTTCCTCGCCGCCGGGAATGTGATCCACGCGCTCCACGACGACCAGGACATAAGGAGCATGGGCGGCCTCTCTCGGAGGATGCGCTGGACCTTTGTCTCCTTCACGGTGGGGGCCCTGGCCCTGGCGGGGATCCCGATCTTCGCCGGATTCTTCAGCAAGGAGGAGCTGTTGGGCCAGGGCCTGGCGCTGGGACCCGCCGTGCCCTGGCTCTGGGTGATCGGGGTGTCTATCAACGTGCTCACCAGCTTCTACATCTTCCGGGTGGTCTGGGTCGCCTTCTTCGGCGAGGCCCGCTCCGCCAACGCGGAGCACGCCCATGAGGCCCCGCCTCTCATGCTGATCCCGGTGGTGGTGCTGGCCGGCCTGGCCACGGTGGTCGGATTTCTCAACATCGACTTCGCCGGATTCGCCCCGGTCACGGTGTTCCAGGCCTTCCTGCAGCCGGTGGTCGGGGTACCCGCCGCCCACGCCAGCGCCCTGGTGGACGGGATGGCTCTGCTGGCCGGGGTTCTGCTGAGCCTCTTCGGAGTTGGGGTGGTCTGGGCGGTCTACGGCAAGGGGCTGGTCTCCCGGGAGTTCATTCCCCAGCACGCCCCCTGGCTCTACCAGCTGTCGTTTCGCAAGTTCTACTGGGACGAGATCTATGACGCCACCCTGGTCCGGCCTTCGGTGGCCATGGCCGTCGGGGTGCGCCGACTGGTCGAGCCCGGGGTGTTCGACGCAGCGGTCAGCGGGGTGCGCGACGCCGTGGCCTCTCTGGGCTCCGATCTGCGCACCTTCCAGACTGGGTTCGTCAAGGACTACGCCCTCTGGTTCTTCTTCTTCACCCTGCTGGGGGTGGTCCTTCTGGGGCTGAGGCTGACGTGAGCTGGCCGATTCTGACCGTGACCCTGCTCGTGCCCCTGGTGGGAGCGCTGCTGGTGCTGGCGCTGCCGGCGCAGCGGGGTCGCGCCATCCGGCTGGTGCTGGTGGGAGTCACGGCGCTCACCCTGGGTTTGACCTGCGTGCTCCTGGTGGCATACCTGGCGGTCCCCTCGGCCGCGGCGTCCCGCCTCACCGGCTCCGCCAACGGGCAGTCGCTCTCCGGGATCCACTCACCGGTGACCTTCCAGTTCCAGGAGCAGGTGAGCTGGGTCCAGTCAGGGCCGTCCCTCTCCCACCTCCACGCCGCCTTCAATGAGGGCAACTCCGCCTTCAACCAAGCCTCGCCTCCACCCATCAACTTCTCCTACCACCTGGGGGTGGACGGGATGTCGATCTGGCTGTTGGCCCTGGCCGCATTGCTGTTCCTGGTGGCGGCTGTGGTTCTGTCGAAGCGCCAGGAGCGACTCCGCTCGTTCGCTGCTCTGATGCTCCTCTCGGAGGTCGGGGTGATCGGGGTGCTCACCTCCCTGGACCTCATCCTCTTCTACTTCTTCTGGGAGGCGGCCCTGATCCCTCTCTACTTCCTCATGATCGGGTGGGGCGACGAGCGTCGCGGGCGGGCGGCGCTGAAATTCATCATCTACACGGTCGCTGGCAGCCTCTTCATGCTCCTGGCGATCATCGGGGTGTACTTCGTGACCGGCGCCCAGACCGGGGTCTACACCTTCGACGTGCCGACGCTGATCGCTGCCCAGGCCTTCGTTGAGACCACCCACGCCACCTCCTTCAGCCTCTTCGGGCACAGCTTCGCCCTGCTGAACCCGCAGGACTGGCTGTTCCTGGCCTTCGCCCTCGCCTTCGCCATCAAGGTGCCGCTGGTACCCTTCCACAGCTGGCTGCCCGACGCCTACAGTTCCGGGCGCACACCCTTCCTGGTCTTCTTCGCGGGGATCGTCAGCAAGCTGGGCGCCTTCGGCTTCATCCGCTACAACCTGACCCTGTTCCCCCAGGCGAGCCACACCTTCCAACCCCTGCTGATGGGGCTGGCGACGGCCAGCATCCTCTACGGGGCGCTCGCCGCCCTCGCCCAGTCCGACATCAAGCGGGTGGTCGCCTACGCATCCATCAGCCACCTGGGCTTCGTGGTGTTGGGCATCTTCGCCCTCAACGTCAACGGCCTCAATGGGGCGATCATCCAGATGGTCAACCACGGGATCGTGATCGCCGCTCTGTTCATCTGCGTCGGCGTCGTCGAGGCCCGGTTCGGCACCCGAAACCTGCGCGAGCTGGGCGGCCTGGCCAAGCCCATGCCGGTCCTGGCCGGGCTCTTCCTGGTGGCGACCCTGGCGGGGCTGGGCATGCCGCTGCTGAACAGCTTCGTCGGGGAGTTCCTCATCCTCCTCGGGTCGTTCCAGGTGAGCCCGGTGTGGGCGGTGTTGGCCAGCCTCGGGGTCATCCTCGCCTGCTGGTACATGCTCCGGCTCTACCAGGGGCTCACCCAGGGCGACCTCCGCCTGCCTGGCCCCGATGGGGTCCCGCAGGTCCTCCAGGGGGTGGCGGGTCGCCTTGGCCGCGTCGACGTTGGGCCGGTGGAGGTGGCGGCCCTGGTGCCGCTGGTGGCCCTCATGATCTTGGTTGGGGTCTTCCCGGCTCCGGTGATCCACCTCGGGCGTTTCAGTGCCGCCCAATACGTTCAGGCCGCCAACCGGCCCACAGCCACCAACCCCGCCCAGGCGAGCGCCCGAGGGCTGACCGCGCCCGGTGGCGCGCCGTGATCGGGGCCCAGGTGGGCGCCGCCGTGCCCTGGCTGCCGCTGCACTTCGTGCCCGCCTCCGATCTGCTGGGCATCCTGCCCATCCTGATCGTGGGGGGAGGGGCCGTCGTGGTGCTGCTCGCGGACCTGGTTGTTCCCCGGCGCGGAGGCCCGCTGCTGGCGACCCTCACCGGGGTGGTGCTGCTGGCCGCCCTCGGCACCGCCGTCGGCCAGTGGGCGGCCAACGCGGCGCACCCGGTCGTGTTCGACGGGTCCTACGCCAACGACCGCTTCACCCTCTTCGCTGACTTCGTGATCCTGGCCACCGCCCTGGCGGTGGTGGGGCTGAGCCCGGGCTACCTGCGCCGGCGGGGGCTGGAGGAGGGCGAGTACTACATACTGCTGCTCGCCTCGGTGGCGGGAATGCTGGTCCTGGATGGGGCGCTCAACCTCATCGTGATCTTCCTCGGCATAGAGTTGCTCTCCATCCCCCTCTACGTGCTCGCCGGCTTCGCCAGGGACGACAAGAAGAGTCAGGAGGGGGCCATGAAGTACCTCCTTTTGGGGGGGTTCGCCTCCGCCTTCCTGCTCTACGGAATGGCTCTTCTCTACGGAGAGACCGGGCACACCTCGCTCACCGCCATTCACGCCGTGCTGCTTCGGGGAGCCACGGCCGGTCAGTTCGACCCGATGATCCTCGCCGGGATCGGGCTGCTCGTGGTGGGCCTGGCGTTCAAGGTCTCGGCCGCCCCCTTCCATTGGTGGACCCCCGACGTCTACCAGGGCTCGCCCGCGGTGGTCACCACCTTCATGTCGGTGGCGACAAAGGTCGCCGCCTTCGCCGTCTTCCTGCGCCTGTTCTCAGCGACGCTGGCCCCCTACCGCAGCGAGTGGGAGATCCCGGTGGCGGTGGTGGCCATCATCTCGATGATCTACGGCAACCTGGTCGCGGTGGCCCAGACCTCGGTGAAGCGACTCCTGGCCTACTCCGGGATCGCCCAGGCCGGGTACGTCATGATCGGAGTGGCCGTGGGCCGTCCCGACGGCACTCAGGCCGCGCTGTTCTACCTCGCTGCCTACGCCTTCATGAACACCGGCGCCTTCGCCGTGGTGACCCTGCTCAGCCGCCGTGGAGAGGACTGTGACCGCTACTCCCAGCTGGCGGGACTCAGCCGTCGGGAGCCACTCCTGGCGGGGCTCATGGCTTTGTTCATGCTCTCGCTGGCCGGCTTCCCGCTGACGGTGGGCTTCTTCGGCAAGCTCTTCCTCTTCTCCGCCGCCATCCACGATGGGCAGCTCTCCCTCGCCATTTGGGGGATCCTCACCTCCGCGGTCTCGCTCTTCTACTACCTGAGGGTGATCCTGCTCATGTACGCGCCGGGCGAGGACGTGTTGGAGACCCAGGAGATGGAGGTGGCCGGGGTCTCGCCAGAGGGGTCGGCGGTGGCGGCCCGGTCGACGGCCAGCCCGGCCGTCCTGGTGGTTGCCTTGGCCGGCTTCGGCACCATCCTGCTGGGCGTGTTTCCCGCCCTCATCTACACCCTGCTCCAGGGAATCTCTGTCGTCCACGGGTAGGCGAGTCGGGTGGACTGGGGGGCAGTGGTTTGGCGGCCTGCAGCGTGAGCGCGCCTCCCCTCTCCGGGCTCCTCAGCCTGGTGATCCCCGCCCACAACGAGGAACTCAACGTTGGCCGGGTCATCCCCGCCGCCACCGCGACCCTGGCCCGCCTGGCGGAGCGCTATGAGGTGGTGCTGGTGGATGACGGCAGCACCGACGGCACGGTGGCGGCGGCTCGCGCGGCAATGGGGGAGGAGGGGGACCGCCTACGGGTGGTCAGCCACGCCCACAAGTCGGGGTACGGGATCACCGTGGCCGACGGGCTGCGCGCTGCCGCCGGGGATTGGGTGGCCTTCATGGACGGCGATGGCCAGTTCGACCCGCGCGATCTGGAGAAGCTCGCCATGATGGCCGACCGAGCCGACCTGGTCGCTGGAAGGCGGCTGCGCCGCGCCGACCCGTGGCACCGCTCGGTGGTGAGCCATACCTTCAACATCCTGGTCCGGCTCCTCTACGGTGTGCGCTACCACGACGTCGACTGCGGCTTCAAGCTGATGCGCCGCCAGGTGCTCGTCGCGGCCAGCCCCATCCTGGCGCGTTCCGCCCTGCTGAACACTGAGCTCTACTTCAAGACCCGGCGTTCCGGGCTCCGGGTGGTCCAGGTGGGGCTGACCCACCATCCCCGCCTGGCCGGGGTGAGATCAGGCGGCCGGCTGATCCCGATCCTGCGGGCGGTGCGCGAGCTCGTCCAGCTCCGTTGGGAGCTGGCCCGGAGCTGGAAGCCCCCGCCTACCCCGCCGAGGCGCGGAAGCTCCTGAGGGTCTCCGAAAGACCGGTGTCGAGATCGACCTCGGCCCGCCACCCGAGCCGGCGGGCCGCCCGAGAGGGGTCCAGGTAGTTGGCGACCACCTCTCCGGGCCGGGCGGCGATCATCTCGACCTCGACCGCCAGCCCGGAGAGGCGGACGAGGCGGTGCGCGACCTCGGCCACCGAGGTGGGGCGCCCGGTGCCGATGTTGACCGGCCCCTGGAACGATCGCCGCAGCGCCAGGACGTTGGCGCGGGCCACGTCGCCCACGTACACGAAGTCCCTGGTCTGAGCTCCGTCCCCGGTCACCTGGGGCGCCAGGCCGACAACCAGCCGGCGACAGCTGATGGCCACCAGCCCGGCCTCCCCGGTGCCGTCCTGGTGGGGCCCGTACACGTTGCCGTAGCGGAGGGCGACGTAGGGCAGGCCGAAGGTGCGTTGGAACATCCCCAGGTACCCCTCGCCGGCCAGCTTGGCGGCCCCGTACGGGGCCAGCGGCTGGGGCGGGGTGGACTCCCGGCTGGGAAGTCGGGTCGCCCGACCGTAGATCGCTCCCCCGGAGGACGCGAACACCACCCGGGGGAGTCCGGCATCGACCGCCGCCCGGAGTAGGGCCACGGTCGCCACCACGTTGTTGCGGGCATCCGCGGCGGGATCGCGGAGGGAACGGCTCACCCCTCCCTGGGCGGCGAGGTGAAGCACCGCGGTGGGGCGGAAGTCAATCAGGGCGGACAGCGCCTCGGGGGTGGAGATCTCCACCTCGAGGAAGTCGGCCTCCGGCGGTGGGGGCACGCCACAGCCGTGGCGGAGGTCGTCCAGGATGAGGACCTTCGCCCCGTCGGCGAGCAGGAGCCGCACCGTGTGGGTGCCGATGAAACCGGCCCCTCCGGTGACCACAACGCGCTCGGCCCGTCTGAGGCTGGACACTGGGTCCCATACTAGCCCCACCCTCGAGGGCCCCGCGCACTCAGCGGCATCTCAGCGCGGACTGGGACAATCCGGGGATCATGGGCGCGCCGACGTTGGGGCCCCTGGTCCCATCCGCGCCACCGGGGACCCTCTGAGCAGGAGAGTTGAGTACGATCGAGGCCAGCGAACCGCGTAGCCGGGCACGGCCCCGGCTCACTCCGCGGCGCTGGCTGGGGGGTTCGCTCCTCCTCCTCATCCTCCTGCGGCTTCCCACTTGGTTCGAGCCTCACTGGTACACGGACGAGGCCGGCTACGCCAACACCGCCTACCTGTCCACCCACGGCAAGATCCTCTACCTCACCGTCTGGAACAACAAGCCGCCGCTCCTGTTCTGGATCTACGACGTGGCCCTCAGCTGGTTCGGGCCGAGCGAGCTGGGGCTGCACCTGCTTTCGACCCTCGCTGCCGCTCTCACCATGGTCGCGATCTGGCTGATCGTCCGGGAGAACTGGGAGAGCCGGGGGGTCGGGTTGACCATGGTCCTGGCCGCCTTGCTCCTGGGGCTGCCCTTGCTGGGAGCCGACCTCGCCCTGCCGGAGAACTTCCTCATCCTCCCGGAGGCCTGGGCGATGCTCCTGGTTCTCCGGGTGCTTCGAGACGACCCGGGGCGCCGCCGGGCCCGCCTGGAGCTGGCTTCCGGGGTGCTCTTCGGCGCCGCCTGCCTGATCCAGCAGACGGCGCTCGCCCCGTTCCTGGCGGCGGCCCTCCTCCTCGCCCTGCAGCCCCGCAGGGGAGCTGTCGCGGGCGCCGGACGGCTGCTGCTGGGGGGAGCGGTGATCGTGGCCGCCGGAATCACCCCCTATCTCTTCTGGGCAGGCCCCAGCCACGTGTACTTCTTCCTGGTCAGCTCGTTCGGCGGCTACACCTCCCGCACCCTGCCCCTCAGCCCCCTGACGCTGGCCCCCAGGGCCGTGACCGCGATCCTCCTCGTGGGCGGAGTGGTGGCGGCACGACGCCGCGACCCGCGATCGGTGGCCATCTGGTTGTGGCTCGGCGTGGACCTGCTCACCTACGTCCTGCCCAACCGACCGTATCCATTCCACATGCTCCCGGCCGCGGTGCCGTTGGCGCTGGTGGTGGGCCGCCTCTCCCAGCTCTCCTGGGCCCGGATCCGGTCCGGCCTCTCCCTCTACCCGTTGGTCGCCGGCGCCCTGGGCGGCGCGGTGCTGTGGGGGATCTTGATGGCGACCTATCTGCCGATCGACGACTTCTACACCGCTCCGCGCAGCGTCCTCTACTACCCGGTCTTCGTGGGGCAAGCCACCGGGTTGATGACCAAGAGCCAGTACCAGGACTTCTACGACCTTCGGGTTCGGGCCGAGGAGGAGGCCGGAGCCTGGATCAGGGCCCACCACCTGCAGGGGGCGAGGACGGTGGTTTGGTCGGCGGACAGCTGGGCCTACCTGCTGGTGCCGGTGACCTCGGTGATGCCCGCGCCCCCGATCTACAAGGACTTCGACTGGCTGGGCCAGGCGGGCCTGATCCGCCGCACCGTTCAGCAGCGCCCGGAGCTCATCCTGGTCACCAACGACGCGCTGAACGCCTACGGGCCTCTGCAGCCGGTTCTGAAGCGCTCTTACACCAAGGTGCAGACCTCGAGCTACGGCTCCCTCTGGCTCCGGGACAGCGCCCTTCAACAGGTGGGCCGTCAGGGAAGTTCCCCCGGCGCCCCCTGAGCCGCCGACTGTCTAAGATCCCGGAGTGCGCAGGTGGTCGGCGCCTCCAACCGCAGCGACCCTCGCCGCGCTGGCGGCCATCCTGGCCCTCAGCGCCTGCGGACCGGTGCCGGCCTCGCGGCAGTTCCCCAAGGCCAGCCCCTCCACCACAGCCAGCCCCTCCCAGACCGGTCTTCTGCAGCGGGCCGCCTCGGCGTTCATGAGCCAGCTGCAGACGGGGGCCTTCAGCGCCCAGTGGTCTGAGCTGGCCCCCGAGGCTCAGGCGGTCTGGCCGTCGGAGGCCGCCCGCTCCAGCTTCCTCGCCGCCAAGTTCCAGGGGCCGGCCCGGCTGGTCTCATACGGTCTCGGGAGCCCGGTTCCGGCAGGCATCTGGGTGGACCGGGAAGACCCCGCGGTCCAGGTGGCTGGCGGCTACCAGGTGCCGGTCTCGATGGAGTTCGCGAACCCCGGGGGTCTCCAACCCCAGGGGGTCGCCGCCGACTTCACCGGGCTCTCGCTGGTGCTTCTGCTCGGCGCCGGCGGGGTGCCCGAGGTCCTGGGGGAGGGGCCGGCCTCACTTGACGCTCCGGTGATCCTGCCCGCCTCACTCCCTTCCGAGTCGGCGTCGGTACCGATCCTCATGTATCACGTGGTGGCGCCCTTCCCGGTCGCGGCCCAGTGGAACACCGGCTACGCCTACCGGCTGGAGTACGGACTGACCGTGACCCCGGCCCAGTTCGGCTCCCAGATGGCCTTCCTGGTCAGCCAGGGGACCCACTCAGTCTCGCTGCCCCGGCTCGCGGACTTCCTGCTCTATGGGCTCCCGCTCCCGTCCCGGCCGGTGGTGATCACCTTCGACGACGGCCGGGAGAGCCCCTACCAGAACGCGGTGCCGATTCTCACCCAGGACGGCTTCACCGCGACCTTCTTCATATCCACCGGACTGGTCGGGAGGTACGTGACCACCAGGACTGGGACCAATCCCCAGCACTACCTGACCTGGCCCCAGATCGAGCAGCTGGCCGCGTCCGGCTTCTGGGCCGAGGACCACACCCTCCTCGACAACGTCACCCTCTGGGGCCGTCCCCTGAGTCTGGTGCAGCAGCTGGCGGGACAGACGGCCACCACCCTGGAGGAGCACACCGGGCAGGCGGTCCAGTTCATCGCCTACACCGGCGTCTGGCCCTACCCGTCACCCGAAACGGCCGGGCCCCCGGAGACGGCGCTGTTCAAGCAGCTCGCCCAGCTGGGGTATGTGGGGGGGGCGGTGGACTCTCGGGTGGACTCCGCGTCGGAGTCCACCGCCGGACTGTGGCAACTGCCGAGGGTGCGGATGAACCCCAATGAACCCGGGTCGGCGCTCTCGCGATGGGTGGGCTAGGAGGAGAGGTG
>DAHUYV010000167.1 GCA_027306885.1 Candidatus Dormiibacterota bacterium | reverse complement strand
CGAGGCCCAACTGCGCTCGGCGCTGGCGCGGGCCGCCGTGGAGAGGGCGAGCCCGGGATAGGGCGACTGCCGCTCCGCTCCGAGCCGGAGCGCCCCTCTCTCCGGCTGCCACTCCCCGCCGGCGAACCGTGGGAGAGGTGGGGGCCGCCAGTCCCGAGGTGCGCCTTGGGGATCGGTGGCCGCCCGGTCCCCGATTACCGGGGCTTCGCCGACGGATCGCGCCGCGGGCAGCCCCAAGTGCCCGGGGCCGCCGCCGGCCCCGGGCACCACGGGCCTCGAGCCCGGCCTACAGCCGCTCGGCGATGCTCTGCCCCTGCATGAAGAACAGCAGGTAGTCGGGGCCGCCGGCCTTGGTGTCGGTGCCGCTCATGTTGAAGCCCCCGAAGGGGTGGACCCCCATCAGTGCCCCGGTGGAGCGCCGGTTGATGTACAGGTTGCCGACGTGGATCCGCTCCTTGGCGACGGCGATCCGCTGGGGGTCGCGGCTGAAGTAGGAGCCGGTCAGCCCGTACTCCGTGGAGTTGGCGATCCGGATGCCGTCCTCGAAGTCCCGTGCCGGCATCACCGCCAGCACCGGGCCGAAGATCTCCTCCTGGGCGATCCGGGCCTCCGAGCTCACCCCGGAGAAGACCGTGGGCTCGATGTAGTAGCCCTCCCCATCGCGCCGGCGGCCGCCCAGGAGCAGCTCGCCCTCCTGCTTGCCGATCTCGATGTAGTCGAGGATCTTCTCCTCGGCCGCCGAGTCCACCACCGGGCCCATGGTGACCCGGGGGTCCACGGGATCGCCCACACGGATCTCCCGGACCCGCTCCAGGACCTTGGGCAGCAGCTGGTCGTACACCGACTGCACCACCACGGCCCGGGAGCCCGCCGAGCACTTCTGTCCCTGGAAGCCGAAGGCGGAGGCGGCGATGTCGCGGGCCGCCTGGTCAAGGTCGGCGGTCTCGTCGACCACCACCGCGTTCTTGCCCCCCATCTCCAGCTGCACCCGCTTCAGCCAGAGCTGTCCCGGATGCACCCGGGCGGCGCGCTCGTTGATCCGGACCCCGACGTCTCGCGAGCCGGTGAAGGCGACGAACCGGGTTCGGGGGTTGTCCACCAGGGGATCGCCCACCAGCGACCCCCGTCCGGTCAGGAGGTTGATCACCCCCGGCGGCAGGCCGGCATCCTCCCAGAGCTGGACCAGGAAGGCGGCGGTGGTGCAGGCGGTGTTGGCCGGCTTCAGGATGACGCAGTTGCCCGCCACCACCGCGGCAGTGGTCATGCCGGTGGTGAGCGCGACCGGGAAGTTCCAGGGCGAGATCACAGCGCCGACGCCGAGGGGGATGTAGCGGAACTCGGTGATCTCTCCGGAGATGGGTGCGGTCCGCTTGCCGGCCGCCATCTCCAGCGCCTGGCGGGCGTACCACTCCATGAGGTCGACCGCCTCGGCCGCCTCTCCGTCGGCCTCGTCCCACGGCTTGCCCACCTCGTACACCATCACCGCAGCCAGGTCGTGGCGCCGCCGCCGCACCAGCTCGGCAGCGCGCAGCAGGACGGCGGCCCGCTCCTCCACCGGGGTGCGGGACCAGCTCGCGAACGCCTGCCAGCCCGCCGTCAGAGCCTGCTCCACATGCTCCAGCTGGGCGGCCGAGTGCCGACCCACCACCTGATCCGGATGGGCCGGGTTGAGGGAGATGATCTGATCGGAGGACACCACCCGGCGGCCGCCGATGACCAGCGGGTACTCCTCGCCCAGCCGGGCCTCCATCCGCTTCAGGGCCGCCTCCATCTCCTGGCGGTTCTGGGGGTCCTGGAAGTCGAGGGAAGGCTCGGTTCGGAAGGGCGGGATGATCATCTGTGGGGCTCCTTGATGTGGGTTGGGGGCCGCCGGCGCCTCAGCGGCGGGTCAGGTTGCGGGCCAGGAAGAGGACGTTGGCCGGCCGCTCGGCCAGGCGGCGCATGAAGAAGGGGTACCAGTGGGTGCCGTAGGAGACGGCCACCAGGACGGTGTAGCCCCTCGCCACCAGCTGCCGCTGCAGGTCCGGGCGCACGCCGTACAGCATCTGGAACTCGAAGCGGTCCTTGGGGATCCGCTGGCGCATGGCGAAGGTGATCGATTCCTCGATGATCTCGGGGTCGTGGGTGGCCAGGGCGGTGTACCCGTCCCCACTCAGAGCCCGCTCCATCATCCGCAGGTAGTTGCGGTCCACGTCGGCCTTGCGGGGGAAGGCCACCTCGGGACGCTCCAGGTAGGCGCCCTTCACCAGCCGCAGGTTCGGTTGGAGCGGGAGCAGGGCCTCCAGGTCGGCGGCGCTCCGGTACAGGTACGACTGGAGGACGCAGCCCAGGTTGTCGTAGCCGCGGGCCCGCAGGTTGCGGTAGGTGGCGAGGGTGGGCTCGACGTGGGCGGAGTCCTCCATGTCGATGCGCACGAAGGTGCCCAGCTCGCGGGCCACGTCCAGCAGCCGCGCCAGGTTCCGCTCCGCCAGCTGGTCGTCGATGTCCTGGCCCATGAGGGTCAGCTTGAGCGCCACGTTGGCCCTCAGCCCGTCGGCCGCCAGCCGGCGCAGCAGGCCCTGGTACTCGCTGACCGCCCTCTCCGCGTCGGCCTCGGTGCTCACCGCCTCGCCCAGCTCGGTGGCATTGCACTTGAAGCCCTGGCGGTTGAGGGCGGAGATCGCGGCGACGCACTGGTCCAGGGTCTCCCCGGCCACGAAGCGCGCAGCGCCAAGGCGCATGCCGTAGCGGGTCATGAGCCGCTCGGTGGCCCGGTTGTTGGCCGCCAGCAGGATCGCCGCGCGCGCGGCGCTGTTCATGGACATGGCTGCTCCCGAGGGCGCCCGGGGGGGAACGGCGGTCGGCTCACGGGCGCAAAGTGGCGAGCCGATCCGCCCGCAGCGGCCCGATCGGCTGCTTGGTGTCACCTTCGAGGACCAGGTCGGCCATCACCTCGCCGATCACCGGGGAGAACCTGAACCCGTGCCCGGAGAAGCCGCAGGCCACCAGCACCCGCTCACAGTCGGGATGCGGGCCGAGGATGAAGTTGCCGTCCGGGGTGTTGGTGTACATGCCCACCCGGGCCCGCTCGACCGGGGCTGAACGCAACCCCGGAACCACCTCGGCGACGCTGTCCCGCACCGCCGCCATCTCCTCCTGGCGGTAGGTCCAGTCGACGGCGTCGGCGGTGGTGACCTCACCGCCGTGGTGGCGCGCCACCTTCACGGTCCTTCCGTCCACGGTGGGGAACCCGTACCAGGCGTGCTCGAGGTCGTGCTGGTACAGGAAGGCCGGGAAGCGGCCCAGCTCGTACTCCTTGATCGCCGCCGGCCGGAGCCAGACCATCAGCTGCCTCTCCACCTCCAGGGGAAGGTTCCACTCCGGAACCAGGTCCGAGGTCCAGGCCCCGGCGGCGAGCACCACCCGGTCCACCTGCAGGGAGCCCGAAGAGGTGCGGAGTTCCACCCCGTCCCCGG
>DAHUYV010000156.1 GCA_027306885.1 Candidatus Dormiibacterota bacterium | reverse complement strand
TCCGGATTCTGGTCCGATGGCATCTCGGTGCATCCGCTCGCGAGCGTCACGGTGGGTGCGCTGACCGTCATGGCCCAGCTCGCGTACCAGGTTCAGCAGGTGCAGGCCAACCTCGGCTGAACGGGGCCGGGAACGGAGTTGGCCCGGGTCCGCCCGGAACGGTGCGGCCTGAAGGAGTTGGATCGTGGCCCGGGGCCACCTGGCGCGCCGCCCCGTGCGGCGAGGCCCCTGCGGAGGTCGGATAGACTGGGGCCGGTCAGCTTCGGCCGCCTAGCTCAGCCGGTTAGAGCGCACGGTTCACATCCGTGAGGTCGAGGGTTCGAGTCCCCCGGCGGCCACCACTCACCTGTCCGTCATGTTCGCGGGCGTGGTGGGGTCACGGCCCGATGCCGGTGGCCGTGGGTCGGCGTCGACCGGACTGATGGACCGTCTTCCCACCGGATGCGGGCCCTCTCGGGTCGAGGGCCGCCCGTTCCAGAACCCGGTCGGAGTCTGCACGGATCGGATCAGCGCAAAGGTACGGCGAAGTCACAGTCCGGCACGCTGTCCTCGGTCCCCGAAGGTGTGGCGAGATAGGTGATGCGGACCCCCAGGTCGCTCGGCTGGACGCCTCGCTCGACGCCCCACGAGTGCAGGGACTCCGACAAGAGCTGCCACTGCGGGCCGCTCGCCTGCCCATGAGGGCGGCCACCAGGCGAGCCTGTTCGAGCTGATCGGTCCCGTAGGAGCGGTAGCCCGAGGCTGCGTCGACCCGCATCGGCACCAACAGCCCCATCTCGTCGTAGAGGCGCAGTGCCTTGGGGGACAGACGGGAACGCCTGGCGAATTCTCCGATGCCCAGCAGGTCCATGACGGACTCCTCGTTGCCGGGCATCTGCCCGGCAAGCTGGTTGTGCAGCCTCCCCAAAGGTGAAGGTCAAGTCGACCGCTCCGGCGGTGGTGCTGCCCCAATTCCGACGGTCGGAGACCACGAGTCGGTGCCGCCCTCGATTCGGCCGAGCGGCGCCAGGGGCCGAGCGAGGCTCCCCGGCGCCACCGGCGTGGGTGGGAGCGGTGGGCAGCGGCGGAAGCTGCACCCGCGCCGACGCTCCCGGGTTGGCCCGGAGGTCAGGATCCCTGGAGCTGCCCCAGGGTCACCGACACCTCTCGCGACGCGCCGTCGGCCGAGATCAGGGAGACCTTGACCCGATCTCCAGGTCTGAGGCCCGCGAGCACCGCCGCGAGCGTCGTGAGGTCGGGGGTGGACTTGTCGGCAACGGCGGTGATCAGGTCCCCCACCACTATTCCGGCGCTGTCGGCGGGGCCACCGGGCGTCACCGCCACCACGGCAACCCCGATAGGGGCCCCTGACGATCCGACCGCCGAGGCCGCCGAGATCCCCAAAGCCGCCCGATTGCTCTTGGTGACGGTGCCGGTGGCGATCAGCTGGGGCGCAATCAGCTTGACGGTCTTGGACGAGATCGCGAAGCCGATCCCCGAGGCGGTGGAGCCGGAGGTGGCCCCGGCGGCCGCCAGGGTCGGGATCCCCACCACCTCCCCGGCGAGGTTGACCAGCGCTCCCCCACTGTTGCCGGGGTTGATCGGCGCGCTGGTCTGGATCAGCCCCGGCAGGGCGACCCCGTCGCCCTCACTCACCGTCCTGCCGTTGAAGCTGACTATCCCCTCGGTGACCGAGCTGGAGAGGCCCAGCGGGCTGCCGATCGCCAGGACGAAGTCGCCCGCCTGCAGCTTGTCGGAGTTGCCGAAACGAGCCGGTGTCAGCGGTTGCGGGGAGTCCACCTTGATCACTGCGAGGTCATCGGGGGTGTAGGCGCCCACCAGGACGGCCGAGAGGCGCTTGCCGTCGGAGAGCAGGACCGTGAAGGTGGTGGAGCTGCCCACGACGTGAGCGTTGGTGACGATGTCGCCGCCCTGGTCGTAGATCACCCCAGAGCCGAGGCCGGTGCCGGTCGAGATCTCCACGACCGAAGGGCGCACGGCGGTGACCACCTTGACCATCTGCGCCTCCAGCGAGGAGGCGGAGCCGCCGGTTCCGCCCGCGCTGGGGGTGGGTTCCGGGGTGGCCGGCCGGGTGGCCAGCACGGCCAGCGAGACTCCCAGCGACCCGAGGGCAACCAGCCCCAAGGCGAGGATCAGCGCCAGCGAGGTGCGGGGTCCGAACCAGCGGCTGCTCATGGTTGCTCGGTGGCGATGGTACGCCCAGTTTCGTGCCGATGCCCGTCCCTGGAGGCGCCGGCACCGGCGGGTGGGGCGGGAGCCGTCGCCGCTCCCCCCCTCGCCATCGCGCCGGGCGTCGCTGCGGAGGCTGTGCCCGGCGCGGCCGGCCGACTTGACCCCCGCGCACCGAACCCGGCAGAGGTGCGATCCTTACTCTCCCATGCGCAACCCCGGCAGCCGTGAGCTGCGCCGCCGTCAGGCCCGGCTGGAGAGCCAGCAGCGCACCATGGTGCGGGAGCGCGCCCAGGTCCCCAAGCGCAGCGAGGTGATGCAGCGCGGAGGCCTCATGGAGGGCTTCGCACCGAGCACCGTCACCCGCTTGGCCGCGCTGTCGGTGGCCGGCAGCTTGGTCCTGCTGGCGCTGTCGGTGCTGGGGCTCCTGGTCGAGATCGGTCAGCACGACCTCTTCCTCGGGGTGGTGGTGATCGTGGTGGCGGCGCTGATCTGCGGTGTCACGCTGTCGGTCACCGCCCCCGCCTGGCTGACGGCGCGTGGTGATCGCAAGGCCCAACCGCGCACCATCCAGGGCCAGCTGGTGGGGGCCAGCCGGGTCTCCCCCACGCCGACCCTGGCCACCGTGGCGGTCAGCGTGGGACGGAACGTGGAGCAGTACCGGGTCAAACCGGAGTTCTTCGAGCGGGTGAAGTCGGGGGCAACGGTCGTGGGACTCACGGTCACCCCGGGGTTGAACTACGTCCAGACCCTGACCGTGATCCGCCGCGACCGGATGGCGGTGATGAAGGAGCCGCCGGTCACCAGGGAGATGCGCGTGGCGGTCTGGCTGCCGCTGATCTCGCTCGCGTCCCTGTCCGGCGGCCTCGCCATCGGGTGCCTCGTGGGGGCGCTGCTGCCGCTGGGCGACGGCATCACCCACCCGCTGGCCACCATGATCCTCGCCGCCGCGTTCGCCGCGGGGGTCGCGCTGGGCACCAGGTGGTACGGCAACCGGTTGGCGGGACGGCTCGGGTCAGACCTCTAGGGTTTCCCGCGCCCTCTGGTAGACTGGCTACGACACCTGCACCCGGTCCCCAGCCGGCTGCATCTCCACAGGATCTGGGAGGCGCACTTTGCAGCGCGAGTACGAACTCTTCTACATCGTCCGGCCCGATCTGGACGAGGAGCAGGTCCGCACCACCATGGATGAGGTATCCGCGATGGTGGCCGGGGACGGGGGAGAGGTGACCAAGTCCTCACTCTGGGGGCGGCGGCGCCTTGCCTACCCGATTGCCAGCTTCTCCGACGGCTACTACGTCCTCAAGGAGGTCAGCCTGCCCGGAGACCGGCTCCGGGAGCTGGAGCGCCAGCTGCGGCTCGACGAGCGGGTGATTCGACACCTGATCACCATCCGCCAGGTCTACTACCTGCCCGAGGACGAGGACCGTCGGGGCCGACCGCGCACCCGCGGGCGGCGAGCGGAGGCTGCCGCCCCCGAAGAGGAGCTGGCGACGGACGAAGCCGGTGAGGCTCCCGCCGAGGAACTCGCGGCCCAGGACGAGGTCACCGTCGAGGAGTCGGCGGAGCACGAGGAGAGCCCAGTTGGGGAGTCCGCCCTGCCCGAGTCGGAGGAGTCCGACGGGGGCGAGCCGGACGAGGATGGGATTGAGGTCGGGGAGGAGTAGCCGTGGCTGGATCTCTCAACCGGGTAATGCTGATCGGCCGTTGCACCGCCGACCCGGAGATGCGGTACCTGCCCAGTGGGCAGCCGGTGACCCAACTCCGCATCGCCACCAACCGCTACAGCACCTCCCAGGAGGGTGAGCGCCGGGAGTTCACCGACTACCACGACGTCGTGGTGTGGAACATGGGTGGACGCAAGCTGGCGGAGCTGGCCGGCCAGTACCTGAAGAAGGGAAGCCTCGTGTACATCGAGGGCCGGCTCCAGACCCGCTCGTGGGACGGCCAGGACGGCCAGAAGCGCTACCGGACCGAGGTGAACGCCAGCGACATCCAGTTCATGGATTCCAAGGGCTCCGAGGGCCAGGAGGCGTCCCCGCGGGTGGCGCCGTTCCCGGCGGCGAGCTCCTCGGGCTCCGGCGCCCCGGAGTCGTCCGACATTCCTGACGGGGACATCGATCCCGATGACATCCCCTTTTAGCCCGGTGGGAAACGGGTTCCGGGCAGGCTAGGAGGCCCCAAGATGTCAGATTTCGCCCGCCGCCGCCCCCGCAAGGTATGCAACTTCTGCCTGGAGCGGATCGTCAACGTCGACCACAAGGAGGTCGCCCGGCTGCGTCGCTACATCAGCGAGCGCGGCAAGATCCTCCCCCGCCGGGTCACCGGGACCTGCGCCCTCCACCAGCGGCGCCTGACCGTGGCCCTGAAGCGGGCGCGTCACATGGCGCTGCTTCCCTTCTCCAGCGACCAGCACTGATGTCGGGCCGCGAGGTCGGATCCCTTGGCGGCTGCTAGGAAGGCCTCGAGCTCGGCCGATGGCCCTGAAGCTGCGCCCGTTCCGCCGCGCCGGGTGCGCGCTTCCACCCCGGTGACGCTGGCGCTGGACGTGGGCGGCACCGGGATCAAGGGCGATGCGCTGGACCCCCGGGGCAAGCCGCTGGCGGAGAGGGTCCGCGTCCCCACCCCCTACCCGCTGGCTCCAGAGCGGCTGGTGGCGATCTTCGGGGAGCTCGCGGCCCGGCTGCCGCACTTCGACCGGGTGGCGGTGGGCTTCCCGGGGGTGGTGCGGGACGGCCGGATCCTCAGCGCGCCGCACTACGTTCGAGCCCAGGGGGACGACAGCCCGGTGGATCCGGAGCTGGAGCGGCGCTGGTTGGGCTTCGATCTGGCCAGGGCCACCGCCACGGCGCTGGGGCGTCCCACCCGCGTGGGCAACGACGCCGATGTCCAGGGGCTCGCCGTGGTGACCGGCAAGGGATTGGAGGTGGTGCTCACGCTGGGCACCGGCCTGGGCAGCGCGGTTTTCCAGGACGGGGTCCTCGGTCCCCACCTGGAGCTCGCCCACCATCCCCTGCGCAAGGGCCTCACCTACAACCAGTACGTGGGTGAGGAGGCGCTGCGCAAGATCGGCAAGAAGCGCTGGAACCGCCGGGTGGCCCGGATGGTCGAGGTGGTTCACGCTCTGCTCTTCTTCGACCACCTGTACCTCGGCGGGGGAAACTCCTCTCGGGTCGAGGCCGACCTCGGGCCAAACGTCTCGCTGGTGGACAACCAGGCGGGGATTCTGGGGGGGATCAGGCTCTGGGATCAGCCCATGAAGAGCCGAACTCGCGCCCGGTAGACTTGAAGGGCGGCAGTGAGCGCGGCGCGGCGCTCGCCACAGCTGCGTTCCCCAGGTCACGCGACCAGCCGGGGACCACTCGACGGCTGTCAGCGCTCATCATCGGAGGCGGCCCCCTTGGAGCCTGACGAAGGCGGAAGACCCCTGGTCCTGGTGGCTGACCCCCTGGCCGAGGCGGGCCTCGCCCGGCTCCGCGAGGTGGCACAGGTGGAGGTCCGCCTCAAGCTCACCGAAGCCGAGCTGGTGGCCCTCATCCCCCGGTTCGAAGCGCTGCTGGTAAGGAGCGAGACCAAGGTCACAGCCCCGGTGATCGCGGCGGGCATCGCGCTGCGGGTGATCGGCCGGGCCGGGGTGGGGGTGGACAACATCGACGTGGAGGCCGCCACCCACCGGGGGATCCTGGTTGTCAATGCGCCCACCGGCAACACCGTGGCCGCTGCAGAACACACCCTGGCGCTGATGCTGGCCCTGGCGCGCAACGTGGCCCGGGGCGACGCCTCGCTGCGGGCCGGGCGCTGGGATCGCGCCCAGCTGGTCGGGAGCGAGCTGCGCGGCAAGACCCTGCTGGTGGTGGGGCTGGGCAAGATCGGCGCCGAGGTGGCGAGGATGGCCACGGGACTGCAGATGAGGGTGCTCGGCTTCGACCCCTTGGTGGCCCCGGAAAGGGGCCCCCATCTGGGGGTGGTCGTGACCTCGCTGGAGGATGGCCTGGCCCAGGCCGACGTCCTCACGGTGCACACCCCGCTCAACGACGCCACCCGGGGGATGATCGGCGCCCCCCAGCTGGCGCTGCTGCCGGCGGGCGCAAGGGTTCTCAACGTCGGCCGGGGCGGGATCATCGACGAGTCGGCGCTGGCCGAGGCGGTCACGTCCGGCCACCTGGCCGGAGCGGCGGTGGACGTCTTCACCAAGGAGCCGCCGCCTCCCGACCACCCGTTGCTCCAGGACCCCCGGATCCTGGTGACCCCGCACCTCGGCGCCTCCACGGTCGAGGCGCAGCTCTCCGTGGCCACGGACGTCGCCGAGCAGGTGTGCGACGTGCTGGCCGGAAGGCCGGCCCGCTGGGCGGTGAACTCCCCGCAGGTGAGCCCCGAAGAGGCCGCGGTTGTCGTCCCCTACCAGGACCTCGCGGCCCGGCTGGGCAGCCTCTGGTCCCAGCTCGGAGGGGGCTCGGTCCGCCAGGTGGAGCTGGAGTACCGCGGCGAGGCGGCCCGGGTGCAACCCGGAGCCATCACCGCCGCCGCCCTGGGGGGCCTGCTGGGGCGCTTCTCCCACGACCCGGTCACCCCGGTGAACGCCGGTGAGGTGGCCCGCCAGCACGGCATCCGAGTGGTCGAGCGGCGCAGCTCCGAGGCCGGGAGCCTCGCCGGCTCGCTGGTGCTTCGGGTCGACGGGGAGGGGTGCGGGGAGATCGAGGGCTCGGTGGTGCTGGGTGAGCCGCGGGTGGTCCGGCTGGAGGGGCTGTCGATGGACCTGGTCCCGCAGGGCCGGCTGATCGTGCTCCGGCATCACGACCGCCCGGGGCTGATCGGCGAGCTGGGCCAGCTCCTGGGCGGGGACAACGTCAACATCGCCGAGATGAGGGTGGGCCGGGACGCGCCGCGCGGCCGCGCCGTCACCGCGGTTCGCATCGATGACCCGGTCGGGCCTGGTCTGGAGGAGCGCCTGCGGGCGATCCCCGGGGTCGAGAGCCTCCACCTGGTGGAGCTCTAGGCCTACCTTGCCCCGGGTCCAGCCCTTCGCGGGCCTCCGCTACGACTCGCAGCGAATCGACCTCGCGGCGGTGCTGGCGCCCCCGTACGACGTGATCGGCCCCGAGTTGCAGGAGAGTCTCTACAGCCGGGCCCTTCAGAACGTGGTGCGGGTCGAACTGGGCAAGGACTTTCCCAACGACGTTCCCGGGAAGGTGGACCGTTACACCAGGGCTCGGGACCACCTCAGCGCCTGGCTCGAGCAGGGCTTCCTTGTTCGCGACGACCGACCCGGCGTGTACATCCACGAGCACACCTTCGAAGCGCCGGGGGCGGCCCGCCCACGGCGGCGGCTGGGAGCGTTCGTGGGGGTGGAGCCGGTGCCCCATTCCCGCCGTCAGGTCCTCCGCCACGAGCTGACCCTGGACCGCCCCAAGGAGGACCGCATCAAGTTGCTGCAGGCGACCGGGGTGCAGACCTCCCCACTGCTCCTGTTGCACGACGCCGGGCCGGAGGTGGACGCGGAGCTGGACCGCCAGGTGGAAGTGGCGCCGCTCTGCGGCGAGGCGGAGGTCCCCGGCGAGTACGGGCGGGAGCGGCATCGGCTCTGGCGCGTCACCGATGAGGCGGCCGTCGCCCTGATCTGCGGTGGTCTGGGCGCCGCCCAGCTCTTCATCGCCGATGGGCACCACCGGTACGAGACCGCCCTCGCCCTCCGCCTCCCACTGGTCCTGGCCCTGGTGGCGCCGCTCCGCCGAGGCGACCATGTGATCCTGGCCACCCACCGGATCGTCGAGCCCAGCCCGATGGCCGCCGACGAGCTGCTCACCGCGCTCTCCGGGGCCGGTTGGGACGTCACCACTTGGCCGGAGCGTGACCTCGCCCAGCTCAAGGTCCGTGAGCTGGCGGCCGACCACCACGCCTTCGTGATCCTGGGCGCCGACACCATCGGGACGGCGTCGCGTCGCCGCCAGGAGTCCCAGAAGGGGGCGGCGGGGCTGGACGTGGCGGTGCTCAACCGGGAGATCCTGGAGGCGGTACTGCGGATCGGGCCGAGGGACGCCGCCGCGGGCCGGATCACGTACTCCAGGGATCCGGCTGAGGCGGCCCAGGCGGCGGTCCGGCGGGGCACGGTGGCCTTCCTCTTGAACCCGACCCCCCTGGATGCGGTCACCGAGGCGGCGAGGTCCGGCGAGGTCCTGCCCCAGAAGTCGACGTACTTCTTTCCCAAGGTGCCGACCGGCCTGGTCATGATGGAGACGCCCTGAGCGCACCCGACTTCGCCGAGTTGCGCGGTTTAGCCCCGGACCGAGTTCGGGTACGCTGGTAGGTGAAGTGCCGACGTACGCATACCGCTGTGAGGCCCTCCACGAGTTCGAGGTGGTGCAGTCGATCGTCGACGACGCCCTGACCAACTGTCCCAGCTGCGGCGCCGGGGTGCGCCGGATGGTGTTCCCGGTGGGCATCGTCTTCAAGGGCCAGGGCTTCTACAAGACCGACTCCCGCTCCTCGAGCACCGGGTCGATCTCCCCGCCCAAGCCGGCCGAGACCACGCCGGCGCCGGCGCCGGCAACCGCCAAGCCCGATTCCCAAGTCAGTTCAGCTCCGCAGGGAGCCAGCGCCGGCGGGTCCGGCACAGGAGACAAGAATGGCTGAGCCAGTGCACGTCAGCGACACGACATTCGAGAGCGAGGTGCTGAAGTCCGACGTCCCCGTCCTGGTGGACTTCTGGGCCGGATGGTGCCAGCCCTGCCTCATGATCGCCCCGCTGGTCGAGGAGCTGGCCAACGACTACGGGCCGCGGATGAAGCTGGCCAAGCTGGACGTCGACGCCAACCCCAACACCGCCGGGAGGTTCGGCGTGATGAGCATCCCCACCCTGATCCTCTTCAAGGGCGGTCAGCAGGTGCAGCGGCTGGTGGGGTTCCAGGCCAAGTCGTCGCTCAAGGCCAAGCTCGACGCCCTGGTCTGAGGCTGCTGGGGCCGGCCTTCGCCCGCCGTCCCCTGGCGATCCGCACGGTCGGGAACGGTGGCGGCCGGTTCGACCGGGGCCACGCCCATCCGAAGGCGGCGGCCTGGCGCCCGACGCTACCGCCTGAGGCGGGTGCTCATCGCCGGTTCCGCCAGGTCTCGTACTGGGCGAGGGCCTGCTCCCGACCGCAGCTGCACTCCCGGCCGGTCCCGGTGGCGCCCCAGCGGCGGGCTTCCTCGTCGTACAGCGGTCCCAGGCGGGCCGGGCAGTACGCGGCGTGCCCGGCAGCCGCCAGCGCCTGGTAGAGGGTTCGAGCGATCTCCTCCGCGGTGACCACCGGACTCGCATCGGATGGCGCCATCCCCGCAGTCTACCCGTCTCCAACAACCGTCACGGGGGGAGGGGCGCGCTGTGCTCCGGGGCGGTCTCGGTCCCCTCTCCCTCGCGCTGGGCCCGACCCGGGCCCGGGCTTTGCCGGGCTTCCCGGGCAGCTCCGCTCTGCGCCACCTAGGCGGTGGCGGCCGGACTGGCCCACTTCCGAGCCGGCACCGCGGCCGGGCCGCCGCCAGCGGCCGGCGGCGAGCGCCGCGCCCCCCGTCCGGACCGCCCAGCCGGTACGATCAGGCTCTGATGCCCGATCTTGAGTCCTCGTTCGCCCAGCGACTGGCGGCTGCGGCCAAAGACCTGGGGGCTCCCGATGTCGGCCCGGTGGCGGTCGCGCCGTCCGCGCTGGAGGAGGTGGGCGACTTCTCCTCGCCGATCGCCTTCCGCCTGGCGGGGCAGCTGCGCCGCGCGCCGTCCGGGATCGCCGAGGACCTGGCCGCGGCGCTCCGCCTCGACCCCCCGCCGCACACCGCGGCGGTCACGGTGAGTGGGGGCGGATACGTGAATCTCCGGATCGACTTCGCCGCCTACGCCGGCGAGGTGGTGCGCGAGGCGTTGGAGCGGGGACTCGTGATCTCGCCCGACCCCGACGCGGGCGCCAAGGTGGTGGTGGAGCACACCGCCACCAATCCCAACAAGGCGGCCCATGTCGGCCATCTGCGCAACGCCTGCATCGGGGACACCGTGGCCCGCCTCCTGCGCGCCCGGGGACATCCCGTCGAGGTCCAGAACTACATCGACGACACCGGCGTCCAGGTGGCCGACGTCCTGGTCGGGATCCGCGAGCTGGGGCTGGCTCCGCAGGAGGGGGAGGCCTTCGACCGCTTCTGCTCGCGCGCCTACGTCGAGGTGTTCCGTCGCTACGAGGTCGAGCCGCACCTCCTGGAGCTCCGGCGCGAGACGCTGCGCCAGATCGAGAGCCGGAAGGGGGCTGTGGCCGATGAGGCGAAGCAGCTGACCAGCCGGATCGTGGATGCCCACCTGCGCACCATGGCCAGGGCGGGGGTGGCGTACGACCTCCTGACCTGGGAGTCCGACATCATCGAGCTGGGCTTCCTGAGCCACGCCCTCGACCTGCTGATGGAGCGCGGCGTCACCCACAAGGCGGCCCAGGGTCCGCTCGCGGGTTGCTGGGTGCTGCCGGTGGAGGAGGGGGCCCAGGACCCGGAGACAGGCGAGGCCAAGGTGCTCATCAAGAGCGATGGGATCGCCACCTACACCGCCAAGGACATCGCCTACCACCTCTGGAAGTTCGGGTTGCTCGGCCTCGACTTCCGCTATCGGCCGTGGTCGGCGAGCGGGCCGGCCACCTCCACGGCGGACCCCCTGCGGGCCGAGCTGCCGCCCGAGCGATTCGGCCATGCCGCCCGGGTGGTCAACGTGATCGACCAGCGCCAGAGCGCCCCCCAGAAGGTGGTGAAGGAGGCGCTGAGGAGGCTGGGCTTCACCACCCAGGCCGAGGCGCTGTACCACCTCGCCTACGAGGTCGTCGCCCTCTCCCCGCGCGCCGCCGTCGCCCTCGGGGTCGAGACCGAGCCCGGACGCACGATGTACGCGCTCAGCGGCCGGCGGGGCATCGAGGTGGGAGCGGACGACCTCCTCGACGAGGCCGAGCGACTGGTTCGCCCCAAGGCCCGCGACCAGCGCACGGCGGAGCTTCTGGCGGCCAGCGCGGTGCGCTACTACCTGCTCCGCTTCGGGCTCAACTCCATCATCAACTTCGACTTCGAGGAGGCGCTGCGCACCAGCGGCGACACCGGCGTCTACCTGCAGTACGCCCACGCCCGGGCCTGCGGGATCCTGCGCCGGGTGGAGCCGCTGCCGGCCCCGTCGCAGGTGGTGGACCTGGCTCCCGAGGGCCGCCGTCTGGTGAAGCAGATCGCCGCCTTCCCCGGGGCGGTGGAGGAGGCGGCCCGCAGCCTCTCCCCGTCAGCCCTCGCCGGGTACACCTTCCAGCTGGCCACCGCCTTCAACGACTACTACGAGCACACCGACCGGCTGTTTCGGGTGGAGGACCCGGCTCGCCGCGGCCAGGGGCGGGCGCTGGTGGACGCCCTGCGGGCCACCCTCGGTCGCTCCCTTGAGCTCCTGGGGATGCAACCCCTGGAGCGAATCTGAGCCCGACCCGGCACCGGCTCGCCGCGGCATACTGCACCGCCGTGGCCCTGGTCCCGCTGTTCCCCCTGGAGCTGGTGCTCTTCCCCAAGGCGGCTCTCCCCCTGCACGTGTTCGAGCCGCAGTACCGGGCCCTCCTGCGCCATTGCCTCTTGCACCAGGAGCCGTTCGGGGTGCTGGCCATCCGCCAGGGCGCGGAGGTGGGCGGCCAGGCCGCCAGCTTTGCCGTCGGCACCCTGGCCCACATCGAGGAGGTCAGCCGCCTCCCCGACGGGCGCAGCGATGTGCTGGCGAGGGGCGGGGAGCGCTTCCGGGTGCGCCGCAGGGTGGCGGGCGCCCCCTACCCGCGCGCGGAGGTGGAACCTCTCGGCGACCTCCCCTCGGCCTGGTACGCGAGCAGCGTCGTCGGTGACCTTCGCCGCGCCTACCGGGCGTACCGGCGCAGCGTGAGGGGTCTCGGGCTGGAGGTTCCCTTGTTCGAGGAGCTGCCTCAGGACCCGGAGAGCCTCTCCTGGGCGATCGCCGACCACCTGTTGGTGGAGCTCTCCGCTCGCCAGGAGCTCCTGGAGGAGCGCCGGCCACTGGTGCGGATTCGCCGTGAGCTATCGCTGCTCCGGCGGGAGGCGACCTTTGTCGACCTGGGCTTGGCGAACCGGCTGATCCGCCCTCCCCGCTACACCGTCAACTGAGCCCTATTGGAACTGCAGGACCACCCGTTCCCCGGAGGATCCCGTCTCGCTTCCGGCCAGCAGCGATCCGGAGACCTGGGCCGCCCGGCTGAGCTTGATCACGTACACGGCTCCGCTGAA
>DAHUYV010000079.1 GCA_027306885.1 Candidatus Dormiibacterota bacterium | reverse complement strand
ACTCCCAATCGGCGCAGAGCGCCGAGCGTTGCGGCACAGTCCCCGGCGGACGCGAGCCCCCGGATCACACTCTCACCCGGAGCCAGCGCGGCGAGCAGGAGTCCCCGGTGGGAGATCGACTTGTCGCCCGGCACCCGGCAGATGCCGCGCAGCGGGCGCGACTCACGAGCGTTCACTGGCCGTCGTCTCCCAGCCCGAGCGCCGCGATGCGCGCCCGGCCCAGCTCGGCTTCCAGAGCACTCTGGCCGGCCTCGGCCTTCCCCAGCAGGTCGTTCAGCTGAGACGTCAGCTCGGCGACCGCCGTCCTCACCTCCTCCAGATTGGCGCAGATGAAGGACGCCACCATCGCCGGGTCCGACCGCGCCAGGCGGACCGCCCCGCGCAGGCCACCGGCGCTGAGGCGAGGCGCCGACTCCCCGAAGCCCCGGGTGCAGAGCTGGGCCAGGGCGGCGGCGGTGAGATGCGGCAGGTGGCTGGTCCGGGCCAGGGCCCGGTCGTGCTCTGCGGCGCTGAGGACCAACTGCCGAGCGCCCAGCAGCCCCACCAGGCGACCGGCCACTTCCAGCGCCCGGGCGTCTTCCCTAACCGGGCAGAGGACGAAGGTGGCACCCAACAACCGGGCGGGGTCTCCGGCCGCTGGTCCACTGCCGGTCCCTCCGCAGAGCGGGTGCCCACCCACCGCCCCGGCCCCGGCTGCGACCAACCGGCGCATCGCGGCCACCACCTGGACCTTGGCGCTGCCGGTGTCGAGGAGCAGTTGATCGGGACGGAGTCGAGGCCCGAGCTCACCGATCAGGGTCACTGCGGCATCCACCGGCGCCGCCAAAACGATGACCTCGGCATGGAGGGCCTCCAGCCCTGAGGAGAGGCGCCGGTGAGCACCCCCCAGCGCCAGGCAATTCTCAAGGGCCGCGGCGTCCGGGTCCCATGCCAGCACCTCCCCGATCGTTCCCGGGGGAAGCGCCGTCAGCGCCCGGCCGATCGTCGTTCCCATCTGCCCGGTGCCGATGATCGCCACCCGACCGAGGTCGGTCACGCCGCCACCCGGCCGACCGCCGCGGCGACCTTCACCACCTGGGCCACCATGGCGGCGAACGCTGTTGGATCGAGCGACTGGGCCCCATCCGAGAGCGCCGAGGAGGGATCCGGATGAACCTCCACCAAGAGGCCGTCGGCCCCGGCGGCCACCGCTGCCAGGCCGATGGCCGGCACGTACTGGGCCCGGCCCGCCGCATGACTGGGGTCGACGACCACCGGAAGGGAGGTGAGCCGCTTCAGCACCGGAATCGAGGTGATGTCCAGGCTGAACCGCACCGAGGGCTCGAATCCGCGGAGGCCGCGCTCGCAGAGCGCCACCCGCTGGTTGCCCCCGGCCAGCACGTATTCCGCGGCCTGGAGGAGCTCGTCCACGGTGGCCGCCAGGCCGCGCTTCAGGAGGATCGGCCGGTCCACCTCGCCGCAGGCCTGGAGCAGGCGGTAGTTCTGCATGTTGCGAGCCCCGATCTGGAGGATGTCAGCGTGCTCGGCCACCAGGGGCACGTCCTCCGGGGCCAGCACCTCGGTGATGACGGCCATGTGGAAGCGGTCGGCAACCTCCCGAAGTAGGAGCAGGCCGGGCTCGCCCAGTCCCTGGAAGGAGTACGGCGAGGTCCTGGGCTTGAAAGCACCTCCGCGCAGGACCCGCACCCCCAGCTCGCTGATCGCCCCCGCAGCCGCCTCGAGCTGACCCCTACCCTCCACGGCGCAGGGGCCGGCCATCAGCAGGACGGAGGGGCCGCCCAACTCCAGGCCCGGCCCGAAGCGGATCACCCGATCATCAGGGTGGAACTCGCGGCTGACCAGGGGGTGGTCGTGCAGCACCCGCACCACCCGCTCGACTCCCTCCAGCGTGGAGAGCTTCTCCAGGTCGGGCTCGGTCTCATGGCCCACCAGGCCCACCACGGTCCGCTCCCTCCCGTGCGACACCTCGGGGGTGAGTCCGAGCTGCTGGGCGCGGCGGACCACCTCCTGTACCTGGGCGGGGGTGGCGCCGGCCGCCATCACGATCACGAGGTCGCCCCCGAGGTGGGCACCAGATCGGGACGGAGCTCGGCGGCCGCCCCGAGGTAGGCATGCCGAACCTGGTCCTGGCGCAGTGGTGAGTTCACCAGCATCAGCGCCCGAAGGCAGCGCGGAACCCGGTCGTCGGCGTCGTGCTCCCGCACCACCATGAGGGGCACCGCCTGGTATCCGCACCGCCGCGCAGCGGCGGCGGGGTTGACCCCGACCAGGTCGTCCGGGGCGGTGAAGATCACGGCCGCCACGTCCTCGATATCGGCGCCGCTGCCCGCCAGCATCGCCTGGAGCAGCTCGCCAACCACCTCGTCCAGCCGCTCCAAGCGGTCGACCGCGGTGGCGCCCCGCACCCCCCGGCAGCCCCCGCGGCTAGCGTCCGAAGTCGGTCCCCGATCGCCCACAATCTCACCTCCATTCACCCTCGTGAGGTGATGAGCGGAGGTGCGGAACGGGGATCCGGCCCGGAGTCACGAGAGGCGCGGAACCCGCTCCGCGCCTTCCGCCGCTTCTGGGTCGAGCTGGCTACCCGTTCCCACCGCGCGCGGAAGGCGCCCCGTGCGCATAGGCGTACGGGAATCCAACCGCGCCGGTAAAGTGCAGGAACCCAGTCGACATCTGGGCCACAATGTTGAGGACTCACCGACCTCACGTCAACCCCGCCGCGGCGCCCGGGCGCGAGCCAGGCCAAGGAAGTTGTCCATGAGCTGGCCCCCTTTAGGGGTCAGCACCGACTCTGGGTGGAACTGGACTCCGAACCACGGGCGACTCCGGTGGCGCAGCCCCATCACCAGCCCGTCGGCGGTGGTCGCGGTCACCTCCAGAGCCGGCGGAAGGCCGTCGGAGGCCACCACCAGTGAGTGGTAGCGGCCCGCCGCAAATGGGCTGGGCAGGCCCGCCAGGATTCCCGCCCCCTGGTGGATGATCGGACTCACCTTCCCGTGCACCGGCTCTGGCGCCCGTCCCACGCGCCCCCCGAACGCGGTGGCCAGCGCTTGGTGCCCGAGGCAGACCCCGAGGAGCGGCACCGCCTCGGGCATCTGGCGGATCAGCGCGATGAAGCAACCCGCGGCCTCGGGGGCCCCGGGGCCCGGCGAGAGGATCACGGCCTGGGGCGATCCCTCCAAGACCTCCTCCGGCCCGGCCGTCGACGGGACCATCCGCACTTCGAACCCTGCCGTCTGCACCTGCTGAACCAGGTTGTAGACGAAGGAGTCCTGATGGTCGACGACGACTATCACCCCCCCACCTCCTCTGGCCGTCCCACTGCGGCGAGGATCGCCGAGGCCTTGGCTTCGGTCTCAAGCAACTCGCGTTCCGGGTCGGAGTCGGCGACGATTCCAGCACCGGCCTGCACGTGGACCTGCTGGCCGGTGACCACGGCGGTCCGGATGGTGATGCAGAAGTCCAGCTCTCCGGCGAAGGAGCAGTAGCCCACGGCTCCGGCGTATGGCCCCCGAGGGGTGGGCTCCTCCGCCGCGATGATCTCCATCGCCCGGCGCTTGGGGGCACCGCTGACCGTACCCGCAGGGAAGGTCGCGAACAGCGCCTCCAGCGGCGCCCTGGAGGGGCTCAGCTCCCCCTCGACGGTGCTGACCAGGTGCATCACCCGGGGGAAGTTCTGCACTGACATGAGTTCGGTCACCCGTACCGACCCCGGGCTGCACACCATGCCGAGGTCGTTGCGGGAGAGATCGACCAGCATCGCGTGCTCGGCTCGTTCCTTGGGGTCGGCCAGGAGCTCCTCGGCCAGGCGCAGGTCGTCGTCCGGAGTTGCGCCCCGCGGCCTGGTGCCGGCGATGGGCCGGCTGAGAGCGCTCCGCCCGTGGACCTTGAGGAGCGGCTCCGGCGAGGATCCGGCCAGCTCCACCTGGGGCAGGCGGACGAAGAACATCGCTGGCGAGGGGTTGGTCTGCCGCAGCCGCCGGTAGAGGGGAAAGCCGGCCTCCCGCGCGGGTGCGGTGAGCCGCCGTGACAGGACCACCTGGTAGATGTCTCCCGCCCGAATGTGCTCTTTGGCCCTGGCCACCCCGGCCCGGTAGGCGCCGGCCGGCAGGTTCGGCGCCACCGCCAGGGCGACCCTCGGGTCCGGCGTGACCAGCGGGGGCCGGGGTTCGGCGCGCAGCTTCTCCTCCATCTCCCAGAGCACGGCCGCCGCCGCCGCTTCGTCGCCATCCGCCGCTACGTGGGTCACCAGGCAGAGGCGCCCCTGCCCGTGGTCGAAGACGGCGACCCGGTCGAGGAGGAGCAGGCAGATCGGTGGAGCCGGCGGCCGTCCCCGCCCGCCCGGCACCGCCTGCCCGTGCAGCAGGGACGCCGCCTCGTACGCCAGCATCCCCGCCAGCCCGCCCGAGCAGGTGGGCAGACCGGGCACCTCGGGGGCCGACAGCTGGGCCGCAAAGTCCACCAGAACCTCTGCCACAGGCCGACCCGGCGCCGGGTCCAGGCGCGCCAACTCGCGCCGTACCCGGGTCAGCCGAACCCCCTGCTGGTCTGCCACCACCACCGCAGCTGGATCACCGGCAACGATGGTGAACGGGCCCGGGCTTCCGGCGAGATCGAGACTCTCCAGGAGCACCCCCGGCCCGTCTCCGGCCAGCGCCGAGAAGGCGGTTTCGAGATCCACCGTGTCCAGGGGAAGCTCGGTCCACACCGGTCGCAGCCGCTGACTGCCGGTCGGCGCCACGCTCGCCGTCTCCCGCCGTCGCTCGGTCGGTATCGCGGTCACATCAACTCCCCTGCGCTGCTAGAAAAAGAAAGAGCCCCGGGCTGGGCCCAGGGCTCGGTGCTCGCCGCCAGAAACGGGACTAGAGGCGCGCGGCTACCGAACCCTGAGAGGGCCAGCTCCAGCGCCAGAGGAATCCCGTGAGGCCGCACACGATGGAGCGAGTTTGGACCACCGGGCGGCGGCGCGTCAAGGACGCGCCGGCCTGACGATCGGACCTCAACGCCAGTGGACGGCGCCTTCGTATGATCCGGGGACCGTGGACTCGGTCGCACCTGCATCTGATCAGCCCAACTGGCTGCGTCCCAGCCCTCGGCTCCAGACGCTGAGGCAGCTGGAGGTGGCGCTCAGCACCGCGGCGCTGGTGGTGGCCGCGGCCGCGGCCGCCAGGGCAACCCCGCTGCTGATGCTCGCGGCCGCCCTCGCTCTGCTCGGAGCGGGTGCGCTCGGGTGGGGCTACGTCCGGCGACGGTATCGATCCTGGGGCTATCTGGAGCGGCAGGAGGACCTCCTGGTCCGGCGCGGGGTCATGTTTCAGCGGCTCTCGGTGGTCCCGTACGGGCGCATGCAGACGGTCGAGGTGACGGCGGGCCCGCTGGAGAGGTCCTTCGGCCTGGCCACGGTTCAACTGCACACCGCCTCGGCCGCCACCGATGCCCGCATCCCTGGGCTGGAGCGCCTGGTCGCCGCCCAGCTGCGCGACCGGCTCGTCCGCCTCGGCGAGGCCTCGGCCGAGGGCCTGTGACCATCGACTCCGGCGACCCGTCGCCGCGGTCGGAAGAGGGGGAGGCTGCCCCCACCCCTCCCAGCGCCGGGCGGCTCCCGTCCCCCGATGCTTCCTGGCACCGTCTCCACCCCCTCTCCCCTCTGGTCCAGGTGGGGCGACGGCTGATCCCCCTGGCGCTGGTGCTGGCCATCCCGGTGGTGGCCAGCCAGGGCGGCGGGCACTCCCAGGAGTGGTCGGACGTGGCGATACTGGCCTTCGCCGCGATCGCCGGGGTGGTCTCCTGGCTGGTGACCAGATGGCGGGTCGAGGCGGGAACCCTTCGGGTGGAGACGGGGCTGGTGCGGCGCCGGATCACCCAGCTTCCGGTGGGCCGAATCCAGTCCGTGGACCTGGTCCGTCCCGGCACCGCCCGGCTCTTCGGCCTGGCCGAGGTCAGGGTCCGCAGCGGGGGCTCCCGGGAAGGCGATGCCCGGCTCGCCTACCTCGCTTCCGAACGGGCGGAGGAGGTCCGGGAGCAACTCCTGGCCCTGGCGCGTGGGGACGAGCCTTCGGTGATGGCCGGGGAGACCGCCTTGGCCCGGGTCTCAACCCGCCGCCTGCTGCTGGCGATGCCTCTGCGCTCCGCCGTGCTCCTGCCGACCGCGGCCGCCGTGGTCCTGGCTCAGGCGGGAGCGCTGCTCGGTGCCGGCGGCAGCCGGTTGGCGGTCGGGCTCACCTGGGGACTGGTCCTCGTCACCGTTCTCGGTCGCCAGTACACCTCCCAGTTCGGCTTCGAGGTCTCAGAGACCACCGATGGACTGCTACTCCGGGGCGGGGCGCTCGGCACGGTGACCGAGACCGTTCCCAAGCAGCGGATCCAGGCTCTGAGGGTCGTCGAGCCGTGGCTCTGGCGCCCCATGGGGTGGGCCATGCTGGTCGCCGACGTGGCCGGGGGACAGCGCCGCCAGGACGAGGATCGGGCCGCCTCCGGCCGGCTGCGCGTGCTGATGCCGGTGGCCCCCCGGGACGAGGTCCTCGGCCTCGCCGAGTCCCTGGTCGGTTCGGCGGTGCGCACCCCGGGGTCCGCTCCGCCGCCGGCGGCGCGGTTCAAGGCCCCCCTCAGCTATCACCTGCTGCGCGCCAAGGTCTCGAGCGAATGCGCCGTCGGGACCGTCGGCCGGGTGCGACGGCTCACGGCGGCCGTGCCGCTGGGAAAGGTCCAGAGTGTCCGCTGGGAACAGGGGCCGGTGCAGAGGCGGCTGGGACTGGCCTCCGTCCACCTGGATGTCGTCGGCTCAAGCCGGGCTGGAGTGTCCCTGCGCGATCGCTCCGAGTCGGAGGCCCGCCAGCTGCTGCTCGACCTCCCCCGCCTCTGCCAGGAGGCGCGCCGGGCTGGCGCCTCCCCTTCCTGACCCGTCATTGGCGGCCCCGCCGTAAGCTCCGCATGTGCGCGCGGTCACCATCCGCTCCGGCGAACTGCATTGGGTCGACCAGCCCGATCCCGTCCCCTCGGGGTCCGAGCTTCTGGTCGCGGTCCGCGCGGCCGGGATCAACCCCGCCGACCTGATCCAGCTCCGGGGTCACTACCCGGCCCCGCCGGGCTCCCCGCCGGACATCCCGGGGCTGGAGCTCGCCGGAGAGGTCGTGGCGGTGGGGCCTCGGGTGCTCCAGCACCAGGTCGGGGACCGGGTGATGGCACTGGTGGGAGGCGGGGCCCAGGCCGAACTGGCGCTGGTCGAAGAGTCGTCGGCGATGGGGATCCCGGAGTCGGTCGGCTGGATCCCCGCCGGGGGGTTTCCCGAGGCCTTCAGCACCGCCTACGACGCCCTCTTCACTCAGGGGCGGCTGGGACTGGGAGACCGGCTGCTGGTCACCGGGGCCGCCGGCGGGGTGGGCACCGCCGCCGTCCAGTTGGCCGCCGCCGCCGGGGCCCGGGTGACGGCTTCGGTGCGCAGCCCCGCCCGGCGGGCCGAAGTGGAGGCGCTCGGCGCCGCCCAGGCCCTAGAGCCGGACCAAGCGCTGGAGGCCGGACCCTTCGACCTGGTGTTGGAGTTGGTGGGCGGGCCGAAGCTGGCGGAGGCGGTGAGACGCCTCGACCAGGGAGGACGACTGGTGGTGATCGGGGTCGGGGCCGGACGCAGCCTGGAGCTCGACCTCTCGGCCCTGATGTCCAGGCGCGCCCAGGTCTTCGCCTCCACCCTGCGGGCCCGACCATCCTTCGAGAAGGCCGAGGTCGCCCGGGCGGTGGAGAAGCGGGTGGTGCCCCTCCTGGCCTCCGGCCGCTGCGCTGTTCAGGTTGCCGGCACGTATCCCCTCGGCGAGGCCGGGGCCGCGTACCAGCGCCTCGCCGCCGGTGGCAACCTGGGGAAGATCGTCCTGGCGTCCGCCGGCTGAGCCCTGGTCCCGCCCGGTGAGCCCAGGGCCCTGTTCCGGGCTCACCGGCCCGGCACTCCCCTCCCGCTTGCTAGAGTTGATCCATGGAGGCCTCTCCCCCGGCCCGGCAGCTGCTGGTGCCGGAGCTGGAAGTCCCGGCCCCGGAGGTGGCAGGGCAACTGGCCTTCTGGAATGAGGTGGGGCTGGAGCCCATGCCGGTGCGGGAGATCGCCAGCGCCGAGGCCGTGCGCGAACGGGTCGCCTGCTTGGCACAGGAGATCGCCCATGAGCTGGGCGGCGAGCCCCTCACCTTGGCCGTGGTCCTGCGCGGGGCCTTCGTGTTCGCGGCCGACCTGGCCCGAGAGCTGATCGTGAACAAGATGGAGAACCTCCTGGTGACGTTCTTCCACGCCAGCAGCTACCGGGGCACCAAGGCCTGGCGGGCGCCTGTCATCCAGGAGCTGGGCGACGCCGGCACCGATGGCCGCCGGACGATCCTCATCATCGACGACATCGTCGACGCCGGGCACACCGCCGAGGCGATGATCCAGCGCCTCGCCTCCCCGACCCGCCGGGTCGAGTACTGCGCTCTGCTGGACCGCCCCGAGGCCCGGGAGGTGCCGGTGCATCCCCGGTACGTGGGCTTCCATCTGCGCGGCCCCGGCTTCGTCGTGGGCTACGGGTTGGACTACGACGGAAAGTTCCGCGAGCTGCCCTACCTGGCCCAGTGGATGCCGGTCCCCTCCTCCCCGGGCTGACCCCGGGTTGAGGTGGGGAACGGAAGGCGCTCAGCCCCCGTTCCCCACCCGGCTCAAACGGCGGCGGCCAGATCCTCCCCGCTGCCGTCGCCGCTGACCGCAACCTCCTTGCGGACGCTGGTGCGCGAAAGCGCCAGGTACACCAGGCCGGCCACGACGATGCCCAGCGCCCAGCTGAAGTCAGCTCCTCCCGTGGCTTTGGAGAGCGGGCCGACGAACGGCGGGAATGAGAAGGCCGCGTCGATCCAGATCATGGCGGCAGCCATGCCCAGACCCTGCGCCACCAGCGCCCGCCAATTCAGGCCCCCGGACCTCCAGTAGATCCCGCCGCGACCCGCGCCCAGCGCCCCGGCGTTGTACCGGCCCCGACGGAGCAGGTAGTCCACCAGCAGGATCCCAAACCAGGGGCCGAGCCAGACCACGATGTAATTCAGGAACCCGGCCAGGTCGGTGTAGAAGTTGCCCTTGAAAATCACCAGGGCGGTGACGGCTCCCGCCACCAGGGTATCGATCACCACAGCGCCCCACCGCTTGACGGGAACGCCCAGCGCCTGGAGGGTGACCCCTGACGAGTACAGGTCCAGCGAGTTGATGGCGAACAGCTGGGGCAGGGCGAGGATCAGGAACGGCCAGAAGAACCAGCTGGCGAAGGACGCCGGGACCCCGGTGACGGCGGTGACCTTGGGGCTGATGGTGAAGGCGGCGGCCCCCAGCAGCTCCAGCAGGATCGAGGGGATGGCCCCACCGAGCGTGGCCGCCCAGAAGGTCTTCGCCCTTGGCGTGCGCCGGGGCAGATAACGAGAGTAGTCGGCGGCGTTCTCGGTCCAACCAAGGCCACCGGCGGCGACGATCAGCACCACGGCGGTGGTCCAGACCGCCCAGGAGGCCTGCTGGTGGAAGTGGCTGAGGTTGACGTGAGGGATCACCAGCACCGCCATGACCGCGAACAGGACGATGAAGACATAGGACAGGTAGCGCAGGGTCTTGGTGATCATGGCGTGGCCCAGGAACGGGACCACGAACTGGATGGCCACCGCCGCCACCACGAGCCCGATCTTGAGGCCGGTGCTGCTGGCCACCCCGCCGCGGGAGAACATCGCCAGCGCCACCAGCACCACCAAGACTATTCCCTCGATCTCGAACCCAACTTGGGTGATCCAGTTGAAGAGGGAGACCACCCGGTTGCCGTTGAGCCCGAACGGGGCCCGCGACACCATGAAGGCGGTGGTGCCGGTCTCCGGCCCGGGCAGGCTGGCCAGTCCGAGGAAGGCGTAGAAGACGTTGCCGACGATGATCGCCAGCACCGCCTGGCCGAAGGAGAGCCCGAAGGAGATGATCAGCGCGCCATAGACGAGGAACTCGACGTTCCAAATCCCCCCAGCCCAGAGCCAGAAGAGGGCTCCTGGGGTCATCCGGCGCTCCGACTCAGGGATCAGCTCGATCCCGCGGCGCTCGACCTTGAACGCCCCGTACTGGTCCTCTCCCGTGGAGAAGGCGCTGTTGTCGATCTTCAACGGTTGACTCGTGGCCAAGCCTCTTCCCCTCCTGATGGGCTCAAATCCGCCGCCGCGTCCTCTCCCGCCGCCTGCTGCCGGCAGCGTCGTCGCCGCCATTGTCAGCCATATCTAGTGGCCTGTCAATCGCTTAGCCACAACATGCTGCGGTCCAGATCCAGGGCGGGTTGGCCCCGCCCCGCGCCGACGCGAGGGGCCGAGCTCAGCTGAGGCCGGCCTGCCCTTCCCGGGGCTCCTCCCCGGCGAACCCGACGCCGGCGCCATCCCCGCGCCTTCGAAGCAGCTGCCCAAGCCAGCTCTGGAACCTTGCGGCGATCGCATAGGGGTCGCCCGCTTCCAGACCGCCCTCGACCAGCCCGGCGTGGCGCAGAGCAGCCAGGTGGTAGGACGCCTCCTCACCGGTGATCTCCACGGCCGCGGCCACCTGTCCGGCGCTGCGGGGGCCCTCCAGGAGCGCCCGGACCACCGCCAGCCGGGGAACCGGGCCCAGGGCGTGCAGCAGGTCGGACGCCGCCTGGAGCTCGCGATCTGTGGGGCCGTGGCCGACCGCGGCCTTGATCGAGTCCGCCACCGACCGCTGACCGCGGTGGGGCAGGTAGACGGTCCGGAGCAGCGCCTCCCCAACCGTGGCCCCCGCCCCGCGACGGGTCACGAACAGGTACAGGGCGCCGACCGCCGCCACCACCACCACCGCATCGGCCCAGCCGGCCCCCAGTCCCACCCCGGCGGCCCGGCGCACGATCGCGGCGAGCCCGGTGAGGATGCTCGCCACCACCCCGAGGTCAACCGCGACGGCGAGAACCGTCCGCGCCCAGACCGGCACGTGCACCAGCGACTCCCTCTGACCCGAGGGCGCCCTCCGGATCGCCAGATAGCCGCCGAGGCCGATCACCACCAGGATGGCGCCCTGGATCGCGAGGCCGGCGATCCGGGTGAAGAAGTGCTCAACCGGGATCCCCACCGCCGCGCCCAGGACCACCCAGAGCAAAACCCAGACGGCGGTGCTGGGCAGCATGCCGATCACAAAGTCCCGGCGCCTGACCCCCAGCGCGCCGGCCACCAGCGTGGTGTAGATGCGGAGGCCGGGTATCAGGCGGGAGACGCCAACCTCCAAGGGCCCCGCCGTCCGGATGCGGCCAAGCACCCGGGCCATCGCCTTCTGCTGGTGGAGGCGGGCGGCGAGGCCGCTCAGACCTCGTTCCCCCACGACCTGGGCCCAGCTGTACCCGACCATCGCCCCTCCGGCGCAGGCGATGAAGGCGAGCGGCACGAACACATACGGGTTGAGGCCCCCGGTGGCGATCAGGAGCCCCCCGACCAGGAGCGTCAACTCCCCGGGAGCGAAGGGGAGCGGGATCCCCGCCTCCTCCACGAAAAGCAGGCTGCACAGCAGAACCAGCGCGACCACGCCGTGCAATCCGGTGATGAACCCCAAGCTGTCGGCACTCCAAGCCTCTGGGCTGATTCCCGGCCGTCATGGTAGGCGCCCGAGGCCGGTGCGACCGGTCTCCGGCTCCGGTCGGCCCAAGATGGGCGAGAGAGCGGCCCAAACTCGACTCGCGGGCTTCCGTTGGCGCAAGATGGAAGGGTCGGGCTGGACCCAAGGAGGCGTGGAATGACCGAGGAGGCTGCGGCCGAGGGAACGCTCAGCGTGACCGACAGCCGGACGGGCAGGAGCTACCAGCTGCCGATCATCGATGGGGCGATACGGACACTTGACCTGCGGCAGATCAAAGTCGATGCTGACGACTTCGGCCTCATGGGCTACGATCCCGCCTTCCAGAACACCGCCAGCTGCCGCAGCGACATCACCTACATCGACGGTGACAAGGGGATCCTCCGCTACCGCGGGTACCCGATCGAGGAGCTGGCGGGCCGGCGCAACTTCCTGGAGGTCTCCCACCTCCTCCTAACCGGTGAGCTGCCCTCCCCCGAGGAGCAGCGCGACTGGGTGGCCGAGATCACCAACCACACCTTCATCCACGAGAGCATCAAGAAGTTCATCGACGGCTTCCACCACGACGCTCATCCGATGGGCATGCTGGTGTCGGCTGTTGGGGCCCTCTCCACCTTCTACCCCGAGGCCAAGCAGGTCCAGGACCCCGAGGTCCGGCACCGACAGATTGTCCGGTTGATCGCCAAGATGCCCACCATCGCGGCGTTCGCCTACCGCCACGCCATGGGGCTGTACTACGCCTACCCGGACGATGAGCTCTCCTACACCGGGAACTTCCTCAACATGATGTGGCGGGCGACCGAGTTGAAGTACCGGCCTGACCCCATCTTGGAGCGGGCCCTCGACGTCCTTCTGATCCTCCACGCGGATCACGAGCAGAACTGCTCCACCAGCACCATGCGCCTGGTGGGAAGCTCACAGGCCGATCCCTACTCCTCGATGTCGGCCGCCTGTGCGGCGCTGTACGGGCCGCTCCACGGCGGCGCCAACGAGCAGGTGCTGCGGATGCTCCGCACCGTGGGCACCGTCGGCAACATCCCGGACTACATCCAGCGGGTCAAGCAGGGGGAGTTCCGCCTGATGGGCTTTGGCCATCGGGTGTACAAGAACTTCGATCCCCGGGCCCAGTTGATCAAGAAGGTCGCCGAGCAGGTCTTCGAGGTGACCGGGCGCAGCCCGCTGCTGGACATAGCTCTGGAGATCGAGCGAATCGCCCTCGAGGACGACTACTTCGTCAGCCACAAGCTCTATCCGAACGTCGACTTCTACTCCGGGATCATCTACCTGGCGATGGGGATCCCGGTGGAGATGTTCCCCGTCCTCTTCGCCATCGGCCGGACCCCCGGGTGGCTGGCCCACTGGGAGGAGGGGCTGCTGGACCCCGAGCAGAAGATCGGCCGGCCGCGCCAGCTCTACGTCGGGCCGGCGCAGCGCCACCTGGAGTCCTGACCGCCAGCCCGGGGTCGGGTCGAGGGCCCAGCCCCCGGGCCGGCAGTCAAGCCAGCGCCGACGTCAGGTTGGCGCCCAGCGCCGCCATGAACTCCTCGGTCGAGAGGTAGGGCTGCTCTGGGCCGACCAACAGCGCCAGGTCCTTGGTCATCTGACCACCCTCCACCGTGCGGATGCATACCGCCTCCAGGGTGTCGGCGAAGGCCACCACCTCAGGGGTCGAGTCCAACCGGCCCCGGTGCGCCAGGCCCCTGGTCCAGGCGAAGATCGACGCGATCGGATTGGTCGAGGTCGGCTCCCCCTTCTCATGCATCCGGAAGTGCCGGGTCACGGTTCCGTGCGCCGCCTCGGCCTCCATGGTGTTGCCGTCCGGGGTCAGGAGCACGCTGGTCATCAGGCCGAGCGAACCGAAGCCCTGGGCCACCGCATCGGACTGGACGTCGCCGTCGTAGTTCTTGCAGGCCCAGAGGTACCCCCCACCCCACTTGAGAGCCGCCGCCACCATGTCGTCGATCAGGCGGTGCTCATAGACGATTCCCGCGGCCTTGAACTGGGATTCGAACTCGGCCGCGAACACCTCGGCGAAGAGATCCTTGAAGCGCCCGTCGTAGGCCTTGAGGATCGTGTTCTTGGTCGAGAGGTAGACCGGGTACTGGCGCGTCAGGCCGTAGCGGAAGCAGGCCCGGGCAAAGTCCCGGATCGAGTCGTCGTAGTTGTACATGGCCATGGCCACACCCCCACCGGGGTACTGGGCGACCTCGTACTCCTGAGAGGGGGACCCGTCGCTGGGGATGTAGGTGATGGTCACGCGCCCGGGCCCGGGGACCACGAAGTCCGTGGCGCGGTACTGGTCGCCGTGGGCATGGCGGCCGATGACGATCGGCTTCTTCCAGCTGGGCACCAGCCGGGGGATGTTCTGGATGACGATCGGCTCGCGGAAGATCACCCCCCCGAGAATGTTCCGGATGGTTCCGTTGGGCGATTTCCACATCCGCTTCAGGCCGAACTCGCGTACCCGGGCCTCGTCCGGGGTGATGGTGGCGCACTTGATGCCGACCCCGCAGGCGGCGATGGCCTCTGCCGCCTCGACCGTGACCCGGTCCTCGGTGGCGTCCCGGTTTTCGATCCCGAGGTCGTAGTACCGGAGGTCGACTTCGAGATGCGGAAGGATCAGTTCGTCCTTGATCATCTGCCAAATGACCCGGGTCATCTCGTCCCCGTCCAGCTCGACCACCGGACCCGCAACCTTGATCTTGGCCATGTTCTAACCTCGTGATTCCGGAGCGGCCCGGTAGGCGGCCGCTGAGCCGCGGCGTCTCACCCCCCCGCCCCCGGTTGGGACCTCGGCGCCGCAGTTACGACTTTACCGACCCCGGGCGCCGCCACCGCGGGGGATCCACCCGCCCGGCAAGCTGACCGGTCGACTAAGGAGCGCAGCCCGACCACCGGCCCGCGAGGCTCCGGCCGAGGTCCGGGTCACTCCCGGAGTCGCCCCTCCCGGCACGGGAGGGATGCCCCTCGGGCCGGGAGGCGCTCGGCCATCACCCCGAACAGCTACTCGGCCCGGCGTATCGCCCTCAGGCCCTCCTCCACCTAGGGGCCGCCGGCCGAGTCGGGCCGAGGTTACTGATCAGAGCCGGCAACGTTGAGAACGCCGCCCACGCCGTCATCCCGGGCGCCGGACGCCGCTGGGCTCTGCCCGGCGCGCGCCTGGGGAACCCGCCAGCGGGTGGTCTCCGTGGGCGCCACCGACGGGCAGCCACCGGTGTACTTTGGACACCGTCCCCAGCTCCGCTGCGAGAACGCCGGGCCCGACCTCCTGCTGGACGCCGGGGCGAGATCATCTCGCTCTCAGCCCGCTGCCAGCAGCTCCCGGATGGCGTCGGCCAACAGCGAGGCCGAGTCGCGATCCAGCTCCACCGCCACCCGGGCAGCCGGGCCCAGCGACGGGTTGAGGAAGTCGATGTTCAGGGTGTGCTCGGCAGGCGCGTGGGCCGGGTGGTCGAAGTAGACGGTGGCATCGGTCACCGCCATCCAGCCCTGGGCTCCCTTCCCACTTCCCCGGAGCGGCAGCCGGCGGGTGCTGTATGTGCACATGATCAGCCCTCGAGGGTCTCGGCCAGGAACGCGAAGATCCGCTGCCACCCGTCCATCGCCGCTTCCGGGCGGTAGCTGGGACGGTTGGTGGCGAAGAAGGCGTGTCCGGCGCCGGCATAGGTGTGGAAGCGGAAGTCCTTGTGGTTCTTCTCCAGCAGACCGGCGAGTTCGGCGGTCTCCTCCGGGGAGGGGTGCTGGTCGTCGGCGCCGAAGAGGCCCAGCAGGGGACAGCCGAGCTGAGGGATCAGCCGGTCGAGCGGTCCCACCTTGAGCGGGAAGCCGTCCGGAGGTGTCCCGACCACGAAGGCCCCGTAGCAGTCGACGGCAGCCTGGAGAGGGAGGCTGCAGGCGGCAAGGAACGCCTGGCGCCCACCCGAGCAGTAGCCGATGACCCCGACCTTGCCGGTCGCAAGGGGCTGCGAGCGCAGGAACGCCGCGGCACCGGACACGTCCCCCACCAGGCGGGCGTCGGGAACCCCTCCCCGGGCGCGGGCCGCAGCGGCGGCGTCGTCGGGATCGGCGCCTGGAGCCTCTCGCGAGTACAGGTTCGGGCAGATCGCGAAGTACCCCTCGGCCGCGAAGCGACGGACGATCTCCTTGGTCTGCAGGTCATACCCCGGCATGTGGTGGATCACCACCATCCCCGGGCGGGGGCCTGCCTCCAGCGGCTGGGCGAAGTAGGCCTCGATGATGTCGCCACCGTCACCGGCCAGCGTCACGGTCTCCGCGCGCATCGCATCCGCCAAGCTCGTCCCTCCAAAGATGGCCGTCCGACTACGCCCCGCCCCAATTGTGCCAAGAGGCTGGTGCCCGTGCAGGGCGCATCCGGGTCGCCGGTCAGGAACCCTGGTCGCGCCTACTCAGATGGCGGGCCAGCGCCTCCAGCGCCAGAACGTATCCCTCGGCGCCCAGTCCGATCACCAGACCGCTGACCACCGGCGCCAAAACCAGCTGGCGGCGAAACTCCTCCCGGGCGAACACGTTGGAGATGTGAACCTCCACCACGGGGAGGTCCACCGCGGCCAGAGCGTCGCGCAGGGAGTAGCTGTAGTGAGCCAGGGCACCGGGGTTGATGATCAATCCTTCGGCCCGCGCCGGGGCCCCATGCACAAGCTCGATCAGCTGCCCCTCGTCGTTGCTCTGGGCGAAGCTCACCTCACATCCCAGGCGCTCGGCCGCGGCGGCAAGTCGAAGGCGGACCGCCTCCAGGGTCTCGGCGCCGTAGACCCCCGGCTCTCGCTCCCCCAGAAGGTCGAGGTTGGGCCCGTCGATCACCAGAAGACGACGGCGGGGTGCGTTCACAGGGCCCTCCCGGGTTGTCTAGCTCAGCCTCTCGTCCGTCGGGCCGACCGGGCAATTATCCCGACTTGGCCTCCAGTGCGACCGGGCTCCGCCTGGTAGCTTGCATGACCGTGACCCCAGCCGCCAGGCCATCTGGCTCACCGAGGTCCGCGATCCCAGCCACAGCCGTGGTCGCTCTTGGCCTCCTGGTGGCCGGCTGCGCCTCGGCCCCCGCCACGCTCCGCAGCCCGTCCCCCCCGTCAACTGCTTCTCCGAGCGTCTCGCCTTCGACGAGCGCGCCGACCACCTCGTACCCGGCCGCCACCGGCATCAGGGTGCCCCCCGGTTTCACCGCCGAGGTCTTCGCACGGGGCCTTACCCATCCCACTGCCCTGGCGTTCGGCCCAGACGGGCGGCTCTACGTCGCCGAACAAGGCGGCGAGATCGTCACCGTGGCCCCCAACTCGGCGTCGCCGGCGGCCTTCGCCAACGGCTACCCGACCCCTCTCGGCCTGGCGTGGTTGGGGCAGACCCTCTTCATCGCCGCCCAGGGCCAGCTGGACAGCCTCGAGCTGGCCGGCACCAGCGCGGCGGCTCCCACCCGGGTGCTCACCGGCCTGCCGTTTGGCGAGCACCAGCAGGACGGCATCGCCATCGGCCCGAATGGGCGCCTCTACCTGGGTAGCGGCTCCACCTGCGACGTGTGCACCGAGTCCAGCCCCTACAGCGCCGCGGTGCTGAGCTTCAATCCCAACGGCTCCGACCTCCAGGTCTTTGCCTCGGGGCTGCGCAACCCCTACGCCCTTGCGTTCCAGCCCGGCACCGGGCGCCTGTACGCCGACGTCAACGGCCAGGACAACCTCGGGGGGCCCTTCGACCCCGAGCCCGCCGACATGCTGGTCCACATCCAGCTCGGGGCCAACTACGGATGGCCCCGCTGCTGGCCCAACGCTCGGCAGCTGACGATGGACGGTCAGTGCCAGGGAGTGACCCAACCTGCCACCTACCTGCCCCCGCACGCCGCCCCGACGGGCATGGTCTTCTACACCGGCGGGAGCTTCCCCGCCGCCGACCGCGGGGCGCTATTCATCGCCGAATACGGGAGCAGCTTCAGCTACGACCGCACCGGCCAGGACGTGGAGGAGGTGAGGCTGGGTCCCGACGGCACCGCTCCGATCTCCGCCGTGACCGTCTTCGCCACGGGGTTCCAGCACCCCACCGCCATCGTCGTGGATCCGTCGGGGGCCCTACTGGTGGCCGACTACGGAACCGGCATCATCTACCGCATCCAGGCGAAGGGCCGGCAGTAGGCACCCCACCTCAGGAGAGCAGCCGCTTCACCTCCCCAGCTGCCGCGATCAGTTCGGGCTCGAAGAGGTTGGCGTTGCCAAAGGTGAACCCGGAGATGCCGGCCGCGACGAACTCCGAGAGCCGCTCCGCGGCCTGCGCCGGCGGGAGCGGCTCGCCCATCATCTGCCGGCGCTCCTCGGGCACACGTGCCGCCAGCCGGCGGGCCTCGTCCGGGCCGGTCGCGATCATCACCGGAGCCATGGCGGTGCGCAGGATCGACGTGGGGTCGCGCCCTTCCTTAGCGCAGTAGCGCTCCAGGAGCTCACCCTTGCGGCGCATGTCCGCCACACCTCCGAACCAGTTGGAGATGTCGGCATACCGGGCCACCAGCCGCAAGGTCCGCTGCTCGCCGCCTCCGCCCACCAGGATCTTCGGCCCCTGGGGCTGGAGGGGCCGGGGCACGTTGAGAGCACCCTCGATCCGGAAGTACCTGCCAGCGAAGCTGGGCCGCTCCTCCGAGAACATCCGCTTGGCGATCTGGAGCGCCTCCTCCAGGCAGTCCATCCTGCGCCCGATCGGTGGGAAGTCGAAGCCGTACCCTCTGTGCTCGTCCTCGTTCCAGGCGGCCCCCAGCCCCATGATTGCCCGGCCGCCAGAGATGACGTCAAGGGTGGTCACCTGCTTCACGAGCAGAGCGGGGTTGCGGTAGGTCACACCGGTGACCAGAGCCCCCAACTTGACCTTCTCGGTGCGCTGGGACAGAGCCCCGAGGGTGGTGTAGGCCTCCATCATCGGCTCAGTCTCGGGACCTACGCCGCGGATCTGGTAGAAGTGGTCCATCACCGTCACCATGTCGAACCCGGCGTCCTCGGCCGCCTGGGCCAACCCCGCCACATGGTCGAAGAGGCCCTCTGGGGCGACTCCGCTGAAGGTGAAGCTGGGCATGTGATACCCGAAGAACGGTGCGGTCACCTCCGACTCCTCCTCACAGGTGGCGGCGGCTGCGACTCGGGCCGCACCGCCAGGCCACCGATCTTCTCAGCCCACCTGGACCGACCGCTTGGCCAGGCCGTACCAGTACCCGTCGATCACGCTCCTGCCCTGAGCCAGGTCGGCCTCCCCCGCCCCGAGGGTCACGAAGATGGGCGCGAAGTGCTCCGTGCGGGGATGGGCCAGCCGACCGGCGGGGGCCTTGTTCTCAAAGTCCAAAAGCGAGTCCAGGTCGAGACGGTCCAGCGCCTCCTCGCCCCAATGGTCGAACTCTGCCGACCATGCCGGCGGCACCGCGTCAGGGGTTGGCGAGAACCGCATCGCCGCCAGGTTGTGAGTGAAAAAGCCGCTGCCGACTATCAGCACCCCCTCGTCCCTCAGTTCGGCCAGCCGGCCGCCCACTCGGAGCAGCGCCTTCGGATCCAGGGTCGGGAGGGAGAGCTGCAGCACCGGGATGTCAGCCTTGGGGTACATCTCTACCAACGGCACGTAGGCACCGTGGTCCAGTCCCCGAGCCTGGTCCTCGCGAACCTCCTGACCTGGTTCAGACAGCAGGGCCGCCACCCGCTTTGCCAGCCAAGGGGCTCCCGGGGCCGGATAGCGGACCTGGTAGTAGCGCTCGGGGAAACCCCAGAAGTCGTACACCAGGGGGACGGTGGTGGTCGCCCCAACCGTGGCCGGAGCCGACTCCCAGTGTGCCGACACCACCAGAATCGCTCGCGG
>DAHUYV010000118.1 GCA_027306885.1 Candidatus Dormiibacterota bacterium | reverse complement strand
GTGGTCGAGGGTGACCTCTCCACCTACTTCGAGGGGCTGGCCAATCCCACCCGCCTGCAGATCGTGGAGCGGCTGGCCCAGGTCAAGGAGGCGCGGGTGTCCGACGTCGCCCTGCTCTTGGGGATCAGCCAGCCGCGGATGTCCTGGCATCTGCGCCTGCTGCGCCGGGCCGGGATAGTGCTCACCAGGCGGGAGGGGCGAGAGGTGTTCTGTCGCCTCGACCGGGACTCGATCGCCGACAGCATCTCCTCCTTCACCGATCTGCTGGCCCCGGGGGGCCGGCCCGCCGCCACCGAACCGTTGCCGGAATCTGCTCCGGCTGAAAGTGTCAATCCGACGCGGGCGCACCCAGCCCGCGAGCGTTCTCTGCCGGAGGTCATCTGAATGAGCCACAAGGTCCGCGTAGCCGTCATCGGCGTGGGGAACTGCGCCTCCTCCCTGGTGCAGGGGGTGGAGTTCTACCGTCACACCGAGCCTTCCCAGTTCGTGCCCGGCCTGATGAATGTCGACCTCGGCGGGTACCACGTCGGCGACATCGAGTTTTCCGCCGCCTTCGACATCGACAAGGAGAAGGTCGGGTATGACCTCGGCGAGGCCATCTGGCGGGGCCAGAACAACACCGTAGCCTTCGCCAAGGTTGGTTCCCTCGGGGTGCCAGTGCATCGGGGGATGACCCACGACGGCCTCGGCAAGTACCTCTCCGAGGTCATCGAGAAGGCCCCCGGCCCGACCGCTGACATCGTCAAGATCCTCAAGGACACCGGCACCGACGTGGTGGTCAACTACCTGCCGGTGGGCTCGGAGATGGCCACCAAGTGGTACACCGAGCAGATCCTGGAAGCCGGCTGCGCCATGGTCAACTGCATGCCGGTGTTCATCGCTCGGGAGCAGTACTGGCGCCAGCGCTTCGAGGAGCGGGGGCTGCCGATCATCGGCGACGACATCAAGTCCCAGGTGGGGTCAACGATCATCCACCGGGTTCTGACCCGCCTTTTCCAGGAGCGTGGGGTCAAGCTCGAGCACACCTACCAGCTGAACTTCGGTGGCAACACCGACTTCCTCAACATGCTGGAGCGGGAGCGGCTGATTAGCAAGAAGATCTCCAAGACCAACTCCGTGCTCTCTCAGATGGAGCATGAGATCGGCCGCGACGACGTCCACATCGGTCCCAGCGACTATGTCCCCTGGCTCAAGGACCGCAAGTGGGCGCACATCCGGATGGAGGGCAAGGCCTTCGGCGAGGTCCCCCTGACCGTCGACCTCAAGCTCGAGGTCCACGACTCACCGAACTCCGCCGGCATCGTCATCGACGCTGTGCGGTGCTGCAAGCTGGGGCTGGACCGCGGGCTCAGCGGGACCCTGGAGGGTCCCGCCTCCTACTTCATGAAGTCGCCGCCCTACCAGGTGTCGGACGAGCGGGCCCACGAGCTCACCCAGCTGTTCATCTCCGGCAAGGTCGGAGCGGCCTGCATCAGCGACCCCGAGGCGGACGTCGCCGCGCGCTCGGACTCGGCCCCGGCGGCCGAGGCTGAGACGGCAGCCGCCACCCGGGGCGAAGCGTAGGGCCGTCCAGAGGAGGGCCGGAGGCGCCCGATGGTCGTGGAGGCGGAGGTGAGCATCGCCGGGGGGAGCCGGGCTCTCGGGACCCGGCCCGGCCCCCGGCCGGGGTGGCGCCAGCGGGGGGAGCACCTGGGGCTCCTCCTGAGGCTGGCAGTCGTGCTGACCAGCGCCATGCCCACCTCGGTGCGCTACGCGCTGGCCGACATCGGGGGCGACGGTGCTCACCGCCTGCTGCGCCGCCGGGCCCGGGTGGCCCGGGAGAACTACCTCCCGTTCACCCGGGGTGAACGGGAGGCGGAGCGTCTCACCCGGCGGGCCTTTCGCAACTACGCCCGGACCGTGATGGACTTCCTGGTGCTGGAGCGGCTGGTGGAGGAGACCAAGGCCCATCCGGAGCTGGTCGAGACCGGCCCGCTCCGCGCCGCCCTGGCCTCCGGCCGTTCCGCCATCGTCGTCACACCGCACTTTGGAAACTGGGACCTGGGGGCCGCCATGACAGCGACCTGCAGTCGTCCCGTATTCGCAGTCGCGGACCAGTTCGGCCCACCGGCGGTGGACAGTCAGGTGAGGGCGACTCGGGAGCGGGTCGGGGTGAGTGTGATCCCGACCGGGCCGAGCAGCGCTCGCGAGGCACTCCGGGTGCTGCGGCGCGGCGACGTCCTGTGCCTGGCGGCAGACATCGACAAGGCCGGCAGCGGAGTGGCGGTGCGCTTCCTCGGCCGGTTGGTGTCGCTGCCGGGCGGGCCGGCGACGCTGGCGCTGCGCACCGACTCCCCGATCATCCCGGGGTACGTGCGCCGGCTGAAGGGTGGCGGCCACGAGGCGCGGCTCCTCGACCCCCTCCCCTTCCCACCACCCGGTCGACAGGAGGAGCGGGTCGGCCTGCTGACCCAACGGATCGCCGAGGCGTTCGAGGTCATGATCCGGCGGGACCCCGACCAGTGGTTCGCCTTCCACCGGCTCGTGGAGCGGGCCACCGGAGGAACGGCGAAGTGAGGGTGATCACCAGTCCCCGGGCCGCGGTCAACCTGGTCCGCCAGCTGCCGCTGCCGGCCCGGCTGCCCCGTCCCGATCCGGACGAGCCCTGGCTGCCCTACCTCGGGCTGCGGGTCGCCGAGGCCGCGCTGAGGGCGGTGGATCGGCGGATCGCCTATTGGTTCACCGCCCCCTTGGCGGCGTGCCTGACGCTTTGCTGGCCGGCGCACTGGCGGGGCCTGCGGGCCAACCTCCAGGCGGTGCGGCCGGACCTGGGCCGCCGGGCGATGCGCCACACCCTGCGGGCCAACGTGCGCAACTTCCTCAAGGCGTGGATCGACGTCCTGCAGATGGGCCACCGGCCGCTGGAGGCCTGGACCCCCTGGCTGCGCACCGAGGACGCCCATCTGCTCCAGGAGGCCCAGCGCCAGGGGCGGGGGGTGATCATCGTCAGCCTCCACATGGGCTCCTGGGAGGCCGCCATAGCCGCGCTTCGGGAGCAGTTCGTGGGGCTGCGGCTGGCGCTGCTGGCGGAGCAGGTCCGCCCCATCCGCTGCTTCAACTGGATGGTGCGGAACCGCGCCCGGGTGGGATGCGAGGTGATCCCTCTCAACGTGGACGCGGTCCGGCGCGGCGATCTGCCGGCGGTGCATCGCTCCGGGGCCGCCGCGGTCCGGCAGATCTACCGCACCCTGGCCGATGAGGGGGTGGTGGTGATCGCCATCGACCGCGACCTGCTCGGCACCGGGGCCGCCCTGCCGTTCTGCGGGCGCCGAACCTCGATCCCCTTGGGGGCGGTGGAGATCGCCGCCCGCACCGGGGCGGCGGTCCTTCCCGTCTCGCTGACCCGGGACCGTCAGGACAACTACCTGTGCCGGGCCTTCGCGCCGTTCACCGTGACGCTGGGGGAGAGTCCGCAGCTGGAGCTGCGCGCCGCGGCCCACCGCCTGCTGGCGACGCTGGAGCCGGAGCTCCGGCACCACCCCGAGCAGTGGCACGTCATGAACCCGATCTTCGGCGGCCCCATGACCTGGACGGACGTGGAGCGGGAGCTGGCCGCCCAGGGGGAGGCGGCTTCGTGATCAAGGTGGCCATGGTCTCCCCCTACGACTACCAGCGCCCCGGAGGCGTGGGCGAGCACGTCCGGCACCTGTCCGCCGAGCTGCGCACGCGGGGCGTCACGGTCAAGGTCCTGGCCCCGGCGGCGGGCGGTGAACGGCTGGAGGTCGAGGACCTCATCGCCCTCGGTCGGCCGTTCCCGGTGCCGGCGAACGGTTCGGTGGCCCGGATCTCGCTCTCCTTCCACCTCTCCCGGCGGATCCGCGAGGTCCTGGCCGCCGAGGCCTTCGACGTGGTCCACATCCACGAGCCGTTGATGCCGGCGCTGCCGATCACCGTCCTGCGGCTCAACCAGAGCAGCGCCGCGGTGGGGACCTTCCACGCCTACGCCCGGCAGAACCTCGGCTACTACTACGGCCGCCCGCTCCTGCGCCGCCAGTTCCGGCGCCTGGACGCCTGCATCGCGGTGTCCGAGCCGGCCCGGGCCTTCGTGACCCGGTACTTCCCCGCCGAGTACACGGTCATCCCCAACGGGATCGACCCCCAGCGCTTCTCACCCGACGTGCCCGGCGCGCCCGGGCTCTCGGACCCACGGCGCACCACGATCCTCTTCCTCGGGCGCTTGGAGGAGCGCAAGGGCCTCTCCACCCTCCTGGACGCCTACCAGCTGCTGCGCCAGGTGCGGACCGACTGCCAGCTGGTGGTGGTGGGCGACGGCCCGATGCGCCGCGGCTACGAACGCCGGGTCGAGGAGGAGGGCATCCCCGATGTCCGCTTCCTCGGCTACGTGGCCGAGGCGGACAAGCCCTCCTACTTCACCGGCGCCGACATCTACTGCGCGCCCAACACCGGCAAGGAGTCCTTCGGTGTGATCCTCCTGGAGGCGATGGCCAGCGGCCGCCCGGTGGTGGCCACCGCCATCGACGGCTTCCGGCAGGTGCTCACCGACGGCCAGGAGGGGCTGCTGGTGCCCAAGGATGACGACGGGCAGATGGCCCGGGCCCTGACCCGTCTGCTCGACGACCCCCAGCTGCGCACCGAGATGGGCCGGCGGGGAAGGGCCACCGCCGAACGCTACGCCTGGCCGCTGGTCACCGACCGGGTGCTCGATGTCTATCAGCGGGCGCTTTCCCAGCGCTCACCGCAAGAGGTGAATACACGTGTTCAGCAAACGGCTCCAGGCCTCCGTTAGGGAGGGCGCCCAACGGCTGGCCGCGGCCTCGCGGCTGGTCGGGCTCAGCCCCAACTCCTTGACCCTGATCGGCCTGGCGATCGCCGTGGCGGCGGCTACCCTCGCCGGCTTCAACCAGCAGCTCTGGGCCGGGGTCGTCCTGCTGGTGGCGGGCGCCTTCGACATCCTGGACGGGGCGGTGGCCCGCGTCTCGGGGCGGACCCACCGCTTCGGCGCCTTCCTGGACAGCACCGCCGACCGCTACGGGGAGGGGGTGCTCTACCTCGGCCTGCTCTACCTGGTCCTCATGCGGCTCCACCAGGACGTGGCGGTGTTCCTCATCGCCGGCGCTCTCCTCGGCTCGCTGCTCGTGAGCTACGTCCGGGCCCGGGCGCAGTCGCTCGGGTTCAGCTGCGACGTCGGCTGGTTCGCCCGCCCCGAGCGGGTGGTGCTGACCGCCATCGGCCTGATCTTCGGCCAGATGCTGATCGTGCTCTGGATCCTGGCGATCGCCACCAACCTCACCGCGCTGCAGCGGATCTACGCCGTCTGGTCCCAGTACCGGGCCCAGATCCGCTCCGAACAAGAGCCCCGTCAGGCGCCCGAGGAGGACCCCGCGCCGCCTGCCGCAGGAGGTCCCAAGCACCGGCGCGGGGCCGCGCCCAGCTCCCCTGGCGCCGTCTGAGATGGACCTCTATCCGAACTCGAATTCGGGACCCACCCCCAGGAAACTACCTGCCCCAAAGTAGGTGGTTTCCCCACATGGTTGACCGATCACCCGTCCCGGGTCTACCCTCTCCGTGGCGGCTCGTCCGCGGCCTGCCCCCGCCACGAGCATCGGCCGGAGGCTATTTGAGGAGGGACTGGGACCATGGCGATGGAATACACGCCGCTGCACGGTGAGGGACGCTCCTTCGCCGGTCTGAGCGGCCTATGGGGCGAGCTGATGGCCGAGTTCTTCGGCACCCTGACCCTGCTCGCCTTCGGAGACGGCGTCGTGGCCGTCGCGGTTGCCGGCCTCAACTCTTCGGGCCGAGCCGCCACGCCGACCACCATCTTCCAGGCCAGCGGCGACTGGCTGCTGATCACCTTCGGCTGGATGTTCGCGGTGGTCATGGGTATCTATGTGGCCGGTGGGGTCACCGGGGCCCACCTCAACCCGGCCGTCACGTTGGGGCTGGCGGTGCGGCGGCGGTTCCCCTGGAACAAGGTGCTCCCCTACATGGGGGCGGAGCTGTTGGGGGCGATGTTCGGGGCCCTGGTCGTGCTGATGGTCTACGGGCCGGCGATCCAGGCTTACGACCTGGCCTCCAAGGCGGTGCCGGCGGCCGGCAACGCGCTGGCCAGCTACTCAATCTTCGCGACCTTCCCGGCCCCCTACTTCCACGGCAGTGTGATCGGGCCCATGGTGGACCAGATCGTGGGCACGGCATTCCTGCTGATCCTGGTCCTGGCGATCACCGATGGGCGCAACCTGGCGCCCGCGGGCAACATGGGCCCCTGGCTGGTGGGCGCGGCGGTGGGCGCCATCGGCATGTCCTTCGGTCCCAACGCCGGATACGCGATCAACCCCGCCCGTGACTTCGGGCCCCGAATCATCGCCTGGCTCTTCGGCTGGGGCAAGGTGGCCTTCCCTGGGGACTACAGTGCGGGCGCGTTCCACTTCTCCACATACTTCTGGATCCCGATCGTCGGGCCGCTGGTCGGCGGCGTGGTCGGGGTTCTCCTCTACGACTTCTTCATCGGCGACGTCCTCGCCTCCCGGCTCAAGAAGGGTGAGGGGGAGCCGCCCCAGGGTCGGGTGACCAACGAAGAGCGGCAGTCCTCGGTGCCGAGGTAGGGTCGTGAAGAAGCTCATCAACCGGGCGGAGGACGTGGTCCGGGAAGAGCTGGAGGGCTTTGCGGCCGCCCACTCCGACCGGGTCAAGGTCTCGCTCGACCCCTACTACGTGATGCGGGCCGACGCCCCGGTTCACGGCAAGGTGGCCGTGGTCTCCGGCGGGGGCTCAGGGCACGAGCCGATGCACGGCGGCTTCGTGGGAATGGGGATGCTGGACGCGGCATGCCCGGGGGAGGTCTTTACCTCTCCCACCCCGGACCAGATCCTGGCCGCCACCAAGGCGGTGAGCGGCGGGGCCGGGGTCCTGCACATCGTCAAGAACTACACCGGCGACATCCTCAACTTCGAGATGGCCGCGGATCTGGCCAAGGAGGATGGCATCCAGGTGGAGGCGGTGGTGACCAACGACGACGTGGCGGTCCAGGACAGCCTGTACACCGCCGGCCGCCGTGGAGTGGGCATCACCGTACTCGCCGAGAAGATCTGTGGGGCCGCCGCCGAGGCGGGCCGGCCCCTCGCTGAGGTCGCCGAGCTCTGCCGCAAGGTGAACTCGAACGGTCGCTCCATGGGGATGGCGCTCACCTCCTGCACCGTGCCGGCGGCGGGCAAGCCCACCTTCGAGCTGGCCGAGGACGAGATGGAGATCGGCATCGGCATCCACGGAGAGCCGGGGCGCGAGCGGCGCAAGCTCGCCACCGCGGACGAGATCGTGGAGCTGCTGGCGACGACGGTGGTGGACGACCTTCCCTACCGGTCCGGCGACAAGGTGCTGGCCTTCGTCAACGGGATGGGCGGCACCCCCCTGATCGAGCTCTACGTGGCCTACCGGGCCCTCGACAGGTTCCTCAAGGGTCGGGGAATCACCATCGAACGCAACCTGGTGGGGCCGTACATCACCTCGCTGGAGATGGCGGGGATGTCGATCACCCTGCTCAAGCTGGATGACGAGATGGTGCGCCTCTGGGACGCACCGGTGAACACCCCCGGCCTGCGCTGGGGGGTCTGAACGATGACGGCGGCGGCGGCCGAGGCGAGCTACGATCATGGTCGAGGCTGAGATGGGAGCCGGGTATCCCCAGTGCCTTGCCATGGTGCGTGGCTTCGCCAAGGCCGTCGCCGCCAATCGCGACTACCTGACCGACCTGGACGCCAAGATCGGCGACGCTGACCACGGCATCAACATGGACCGGGGGATGACCGCGGTCCTGCCCAAGGTGGCGGCGCTTACCGACGAAGACATATCCGGGCTCTTCCGGACCGTGGCGATGACCCTCATCTCGACGGTCGGCGGCGCCAGCGGCCCGCTGTATGGGACGGTCTTCCTGCAGCTGTCGACCAGCCTCAAGGGGGAGGTCGACGTGGGGCCATCCGAGTGGGCGGCCGCCGTCACCGCGGCGGTGGAGGCGGTGCAGTCGCGCGGCAAGGCCCAGCCCGGCGACAAGACCATGGTCGACGCCCTGCTCCCGGCGGCGGCGGCGCTGCGCCAGCACTCGGAGCAGGGGTCCTCCCTGGCCGAGGCGCTCGCGGCCGCCACCAAGGCCGCCCACGACGGCATGGAGGCCACGATCCCCCTGGTCGCGCGCAAGGGGCGGGCCAGCTACTTGGGGGAGCGGAGCGCGGGGCACCAGGACCCGGGCGCGACCTCGTCCTGGCTGTTGATGCAGGCGGCGGAGGAGGCGCTAGCGAAGGGGAACTAGGCGGGTGGAGCGCCGCTGGGCGCGGCGACGAAAAAAATCGGAGGTGGCGCAATGGCGAAGTACGTGGGGGCCCTCGATCAGGGCACCACCAGCACTCGGTTCATGATCTTCGACCACTCGGGCAACGTGATCGCCGTGGACCAGAAGGAGCACGAGCAGATCTACCCCAAGCCCGGCTGGGTGGAGCACGACGCGATGGAGATCTGGACCCGGAGCAAGGAGGTGATCTCCGGGGCGCTGGCCAAGGCCGGCATCCAGGCCGCAGACCTGGCGGCGGTGGGGGTGACCAACCAGCGCGAGACCGCGGTGATCTGGGACAAGACCACCGGCCGGCCGGTGCACAACGCGATCGTCTGGCAGGACACCCGGACCGACACCATCTGCAACAACCTGGCCAAGGACGGCGGACAGGACCGCTTCCGCGAGAAGGTGGGCCTGCCGCTGGCAACGTACTTCTCCGGCCCCAAGATCCGCTGGGTCCTCGACAACGTCCCCGGGGTGCGGGAGCGGGCCGAGCGCGGTGAGGTGGTCTTCGGCAACATCGACAGCTGGTGCATCTGGAACCTGACCGGTGGGGTCGACGGCGGCATCCACATGACCGACGTGACCAACGCCAGCCGGACCATGCTGATGAACCTCAAGACCCTCGACTGGGACGACGAGATCCTCGGCATCATGGGCGTCCCCCGGGCGATGCTCCCCAAGATCCGTCCCTCCAGCGCGGTCTACGGCCACTGCCGCGAGCCGCTGCCGGGCATCCCGGTCGCCGGCGACCTCGGCGACCAGCAGGCGGCGATCTTCGGGCAGACCTGCTACTCCGTGGGCGAGGCCAAGAACACCTACGGCACCGGCAACTTCCTTCTGCTCAACACCGGCACCAGCCCGATCCAGTCGAAGAGCGGGCTGCTCACCACACTCGGCTACCAGATCGGCGACCAGCCGGCCGTGTACTGCCTCGAGGGGTCCATCGCAATCACCGGCGCCTTGGTGCAGTGGCTGCGCGACAACCTGGGCATGATCAGCAACTCGGTCGAGATCGAGCAGCTGGCGGCGAGCGTCGAGGACAACGGCGGCGTCTACTTCGTGCCCGCCTTCTCTGGCCTCTTCGCCCCCTACTGGCGCAGCGACGCGAGGGGAGTGATCGCCGGCCTGACTCGCTACGTCACCAAGGCTCACATCGCCAGGGCCGTCCTGGAGGCCACGGCGTGGCAGAGCAAGGAGGTGGTCGACGCGATGAACGCCGACTCCGGGGTGACCCTCACCTCTCTGAAGGTCGACGGCGGCATGGTCCACAACGAGCTCCTCATGCAGTTCCAGGCCGACGTCCTGGGAGTCCCGGTGATCCGGCCCAAGGTGGCCGAGACCACCTCTCTGGGTGCGGCCTACGCGGCCGGCCTGGCGGTGGGCTTCTGGACTCAGCTCGACGAGCTGCGCGCCAACTGGGGCGTGGACCGCACCTGGGACCCGCACATGGACGCGGCGATCCGCGACCGCGAGTACAAGCTGTGGAAGAAGGCCGTCACCCGCACCTTCGACTGGGTGGAGTGAGGAAGGGGATCAGGGGCTGCTAGGAGCCCTCATGGCTACCTTGGACACCGACGTCCTGGTGATCGGGGGAGGGTCAACCGGGGCGGGGGTGGCGTGGGACTCCGCGTTGCGGGGTCTCCACGTCACCCTGGTGGACCGCCAAGACTTCGCCACCGGGACCAGCGGCCGGTTCCACGGCCTGCTGCACTCCGGGGGCAGGTACGCGGTGAAGGACCCGAGCTCGGCGCGCGAGTGCGCCTCCGAGAACCGGATCCTCCGCCAGGTGGCCGCCGACTGCATCGAGGACACCGGGGGGCTCTTCGTCAGCGTCCCGGAGGACGACCAGGAGTACCCCGATCGGTTCCTGCGCAGCTGCCGGGGTGCGGAGATGGAGGTGGAGGAGATCCCGGTGGCCGAGGCGCTGCGCCTGGAGCCGCTGCTCAACCCGAGGATCACCCGGGCCTTCCGGGTCAGCGACGGCTCCATCGATTCGTGGAAGACGGTCTCCGCGCTGCTCCGCGGCGCCCAGGCCCACGGCGCCCGGGTGCTGCCCTACCACAAGGTGGTGCGCGTCGTGCGCCAGGGAGACCGGGTGCAGGGGGCGGTCCTCGAGGACCAGCGCACCGGGGAGCAGGTGACGGTGACGGCGGCCTGCACCGTGAACGCCGCCGGAGCCTGGAGCGGCCAGGTGGCGGCGCTGGCCGGCTGCGAGGTGGGGGTGATGCCGGGCAAGGGGGTGATGGTGGCGATCAACCACCGGCTGGCCAACTCCGTGGTCAACCGCTGCCACCTGCCCGGGGACGGGGACATCATCGTCCCGGTGCGCACCGTCTGCGTGATCGGCACCACCGATCACCCGGTCGCCGATCCCGACGACACCGAGCCCCGGCCCGAGGAGATCCACCAGATGATGGAGGCCGGGGAGGCGCTGATCCCCGGCTTCAAGTACACCCGGGCGGTCCGCGCCTGGGCCGGCTCCCGGCCGCTGCTGCCCAAGGCCAAGAGCGGTGCGGTCGCCGACGACCGTGAGGTGACGCGCTCCCACAGCGTCCTCGACCATGAGGAGCGGGACGGCGTCGCCGGCCTGGTCACGGTGGCCGGAGGCAAGTTCACCACCCTGCGGCTCATGGCCGAGGACACGGTCGACATGGTCACCCGCAAGCTGGGCCGGGAGCTGGCCTGCCAGACCAAGACCGAGCCGCTGCCGGGCAGCGAGTCCCACCGCTACTACTGGGTGGGGAACCGCCAGGAGGAGGCGGAGGCCGACGAGCCGGACGATCCACTGATCTGCGAGTGCGAGCTGGTCTCGCAGCAGGATCTGCAGACGGTGGTGGCAAGGAGGCCGGCCTGGAACCTCGACGACATCCGCCGCGCCCTCCGGGTCGGGATGGGGCCCTGCCAAGGCGGGTTCTGCGCCTTCCGGGTGGCCGGCATCCTCCATGCCCAGCAGCGCTACGACCGGCCGGAGGCCAACCGGGCCCTTCGCGACTTCGTGCAGGAGCGCTGGAAGGGGGTGAAGCTGGTCTCCTGGGGCCACCAGGCGCGGCAGGACCGACTCGACCGCTGGATCTTCGAGGGGGTGTACGACCTGGAGCACCTCCCGGAATGAGAGCCGAGGGCCGGCAGGGTGCGGGGAGGGGCGGCTGGTGAACCCGGACGTGGTGGTGATCGGAGCCGGGACTGCGGGGATGACGGCCGCCCTCCGCCTCAGCGGGACCGGGGCCACGGTGCTGGTCCTCGCCGAGGGCGAGGGGGCCCTCCCCCTGGCCCCGGCCCAGGTGGACCTCCTCGGGTACACGCCCGCACTGGTGTCCGAGCCGCTTCGGGAGCTGGCGCCGTTCCTCCAGGAGCGCCCCTGGCACCCGTACCGGCTGGTGACGCCCGATGAGATCGAGGCCGCCCTCGGCTGGTTCGCCGACCTCGCCGCTCCGCTGGGCTACGTGGGGAGCGCCCAGCGCAACCGCCTGCAGCCGACGGCTCTCGGGGCCCTGCGCCCCACCTGCCTTGTTCCGGAGACGATGGCCTCCGGCGACCTCTCCGAGGGGGGTGAGGTGCTGGTGGTGGGCCTGCGCGGCTTCCGCGACTTCCACGCTCAGCTGGTGGCGGAGAACCTGGGCCAGGCCCACCTGGCCTCGGGCGCCGCGGTTGGGGCCCGGGCGGTCGAGGTGAGCCTGGTGGGCGACCCCCGGGACCTCCGGCCCCAGCTGCTGGTGCGCCGGCTGGAACAGCGTGCGGTCCTCGCCCAGCTGGCGCGGGAGATCCGCACGGAGCTGGGCCAGGAGACGCTGATCGCGCTTCCTGCAGTCCTCGGGATGGAGCGTTCCCACGAGGTCTGGCAGCGGCTCCAGGAGCTGCTGGGGCGGCCGGTCTTCGAGATCCCCACCCCACCTCCCTCCCAACCCGGCCAGCGGCTGCAGCAGGTGCTGTTCCGGGCGCTGCGCCGCCAGGGTGGGGAGGTCCGGTTGGGTGCCAAGGCCACCGGCTTCCGCGGCACCGGGGGTCGGGTCGAGTCGATCACCGTCCAGCTGGCCTCCCGGGAGGTCCAGGTGTCGGCCGGAGAGTTCATCCTGGCCAGCGGCGGCCTGGGCACCGGGGGGGTCACCGTGGATCCCGACGGAGGCCTTCATGAGCCGGTGTTCGACCTCCCGGTGACCACCGCCGGGGCTCCCGGGCAACCGTCGGCGGAGTACTTCGCCACCCAGCCGCTGGACCGGCTGGGGGTGTCGGTGGACTCCGAGATGCGCCCGTTGGGGACCGGCGGCGAGCCGCTCTTCACCAACCTGCGGGCTGCGGGGGCGGTGCTGGGTGGTGCCGAGCCATGGCGGGAGAAGTCCGGTGAGGGGATCAGCCTGGCGACCGGGTTCCGGGCCGCGGCGGTGATCACCGGGGGCGGGGGATGACCACCCTCAGCTGGGGCGCCGAGGCGTGGGCGGAGGTGCGCCTGTCGCTGGACCACTGCATCAAGTGCACGGTCTGCGAGACCGCCTGCCCGGTGGCCGCCGTCACCGGGCTCTTCCCCGGGCCCAAGACGGTGGGGCCCCAGGCGGAGCGCTTCCGGGCCGGCGAACACTCCCCCGACCTCTCGGTCGACTACTGCTCCGGCTGCGGGATCTGCAGCCGGGTCTGCCCCCAGGAGGTTCGGATCGCCGAGCTGAACTCCAGGGCCCGGGCCGAGCTCAAGCGGGAGCGGGGGATACCGCTCCGGGACCAGCTGGTCGCGCGGCCCGGGCTGCTGGGGCGCACCGGGCGCCCGGTGGCGCCGCTCTTCAACTGGGCGATGGCCAACCCGCTGATCCGGTACCTCGGGGAGAAGACGGTGGGGATCCACCGCAAGGCCCCGGTGCCCAAGTCGGTGGGGCGGACCTTCTCCTATTGGGTGTCCCACCACCGCTCGGTGCCGCGGGAGCGCCGGGTGGTGTACTTCCACGGCTGCAGCACCCAGTGGTACGAGCCCCACGTGGGCCAGAAGGTGGTGGCGATCCTGGAGCACAACGGCTTCCAGGTGGTGGCGCCCCGGCAGGACTGCTGCGGCCTGCCCCTCCAGTCCAACGGGATCTTCGACGCCGCCCGCCAGGCGGCCACCAGACTGGCCCGCCAGCTCTCGGTGTCGGGGACTGAGGAGCTGCCCATCATCGCCTCGTCCACCAGCTGTGGGCTCATGATGAAGCGCGAGGCGCGGGAGATCCTCGGCGCCGACACAGCCGAGCTCCGCTCGGTCAGCTCCCGCACCTACGACATCTTCGAGTTCCTCTTGGAGCTCCACCAGCGCGGCGAGCTCCGCACCGACTTCAAGCCGGTGCCGCTGACGGTCGCCTACCACGCCCCCTGCCAGCAGCAGAACCAGCTGATCGGCAAGCCGGCGCTGGAGGTCCTCCGCCTCATCCCCGGGCTCCGGCTGCTGGAGCTGGACCGGTCCTGCTGCGGGATCGCCGGGACCTACGGGGTCAAGCGGGAGAAGTACGACATCGCCATGCAGGTCGGCGAACCCCTCTTCGCCGACATCCTGGCCGCCGGCCCGGACCTCGTCGCCTGCGACAGCGAGACCTGCCGCTGGCAGATCTCCGGCGCCACCGGGGCCACCTCGGTCCACCCGCTGGAGATCCTGCATCGCGCCTATGGCGGCAGCTGAGAGGGCCGGCTCCGGCGCCCGCGTGGGGTTGGTTCTGGTATCCCACAGCGCCGGGCTCGCCGAGAACGCGGCAGAGCTGGCCCGGGCGATGGCCCCAGATGTTCGGGTGGTGCCGGCGGGGGGGGTGAGCGGGCACGCGGACGTCCTCGGGACGGACGCCGACCGGGTGGCCGGGGCCATCGAGGGCGCCTGGTCGACGGCGGGGGTGCTGGTCCTGATGGACCTCGGCAGCGCCGTCCTGTCAGCGGAGTTCGCCCTCGACCTGATCCCCGCGGCCCACCGGGCAAAGGTCACCCTCAGCGCCGCCCCGCTGGTGGAGGGCGCCGTGGCCGCGGCGGTGGCGGCCCAGACCGGAGGGGCGCTGGAGCAGGTGGAGTCGGAGGCCGTCTCGGGGCTGCTGGGCAAGCAGGCGCAGCTGGGCGGAACCCCACCCGCTCCGGCGGGTCTCGAGCCCGGTGGGGAGGGGGAGTGGCAGGAGGAGCTGTTCCCGGTGGATCTTCCCCTCGGGCTGCACGCCCGTCCGGCCGCCCGGGTCGTGCAGGCCCTCGCCGGGGTCGACGCCGAGGTCCGGGCCAGCAACGCCACCACCGGGTCGGGGCCGGTGAGCGCCCGGAGCCTCAACTCGCTCGCGACCCTCCAGGTGGTCCGGGGTCAGCGGCTGCGGCTTGAGGCACGGGGGCGCGAGGCGAAGGAGGCGCTCTCCCGGGTCGCCCGGCTGGCCGGCCGTGCCTTCGACGACCCGGTGACGGCTGAGCCCCTTCCGGAGGCCGTGGAGCCCCAGCCTTCGGGGGCCGAGGGGGTCTTCGCCGGGCTGCCGGCTTCTCCGGGGACCGCGGTGGGCCCGGTGGTCCGCCTCGGGCACAGCGCCCTGGTGGTCCCGGAGACGGCGCCCGGATCCCCACTCCAGGAGGCGGCCCTGCTGGAGCGGGCGCTGGCCGCCACCCGGTCCGAGCTGGGCCAGCTCCGGGAGCAGACGGCGCGACGGGCTGGGGCATACGAGGCGGGCATCCTCGACGCCGACCTGCTCTTCCTTGAAGATCCTGAGCTCGCCGATCGGACCCGGGCGGCGGTGGCCCGCGGCGGGGTGGGAGCGGCCCGAGCCTGGCAGGAGGCGGCGGCCCGGGCTCGCGCCCAGTGGGAGGGCATCGCGGACCCGCGCCTTCGCCTGCGGGCGGCCGACCTGGAGGGGGTCGTCAGGCGGGTCCTGGCCCATCTCCTCGGCACGCCGGAGTCGACGCCCACCGGGTCGGGCATCCTGGTGGCGGAGGACCTCAACCCCGCCGACACCGCTCAACTCGACCCCAAAGTGATCTGGGGGATCGCCACCGCCGCCGGCGGACCCACCTCCCACAGCGCCATCCTCGCCCGCTCGCTGGGGATCCCCGCGGTGGTGGGCCTCGGCGCTCCCGTCCTGAGCCTGGAAGCTGGCGCCCAGGTGCTCCTGGACGGCGACCGGGGCAGCCTGGTCCTGGATCCGAGCGCCGACGCGGTGGAGGATGCCGCCCGGGAGCGGGAACGCCGACGGCGGGCGGCGGCGGCGGCGGCCCGGGCCGCGAGCCGACCCGCCAGGACCCGCGACGGGGTGCTGGTCGAGGTGGCGGCCAACATCGGCTCGGTGGCCGACGCCCGCGCCGCGGTGGCCGCCGGTGCCGACGGGGTGGGGCTGCTGCGCACCGAGGTCCTCTTCCAGGAGCTGGCCCAGCTCCCCGGCGAGGAGGAGCAGTTCCTCGCCTACCCGGAGATCGCCGAGGCGCTCGCCGGGCGCCCGCTCACCATTCGGACCCTGGACGTCGGGGCGGACAAGCCGCTGCCCTCGGTACCCCGCGAGGCCGAGGCCAACCCCGCCCTCGGCGTTCGGGGGCTGCGCCTCGGGCTGGCCCAGCCCGAGCTGCTGACCCCCCAGCTGGCGGCGATCACCCGGGTCGCGGCCAGCCACCCGGTGCGGGTCATGTTCCCCATGGTGGCCACCCGCGAGGAGGTCATGGTGGCTCGGGGGCTGCTCGCGGCCGCCCCCGCCCCAGACCATCTGGAGGGGGTCCCGCCGCTGCAGGTGGGGATCATGGTCGAGGTTCCCGCCGCCGCTCTCGGCGCCTCGGTCCTGGCCCCGCTGGTCGACTTCATGTCGATCGGC
>DAHUYV010000113.1 GCA_027306885.1 Candidatus Dormiibacterota bacterium | reverse complement strand
AGGCCATCCTGGCAGCCTTCGACGGCCACCGGCTCGAAGGGCTGGTCACGGTCTCGCTCGGGCTGGGACTGCGCCTCGGCGAGGCCCTCGGCCTCAGGTGGTCAGAGGTGGACCTCGACGGCGGCGGCCAGGTGCGAGTCGTGGCGACCCTCCAGCGGCTCATAAAAGGTGGACGGCATCCGGCACTGGGAACTCCGGCCACCCAAGTCCGAGGAGTCCAACCGGGCACTGCCCCTCCCCGCCTCCTTCGCCGCAGCCCTCCAGGGTGAGCGCGCCAGGCAGCGACTCGCTCGGCTCGCCGCCGGCCCGCGGTGGCAGGAGACCGGCTTCGCCTTCACCAGCCGGTCGGAGGAGCCGCGGACCGAGAGCGGCGCCCTCCACGCCATCCAGGGCCCCCTGACGGCGGCTGGCCTGCCAAGGATGCGCCTCCATGGCCTGCGCCACGGCTGCGCGACCCTCCTGATGGCCCAGGGAGTGCCGGTACGGGTGGTGATGGAGATTCTCGGCCATTCGCAGATCTCGATGACCCTGAACACCTACAGCCATGTGGTGCCCGAGCTCCTGGGCGGCGCGGCTCACGCGATGGACGTGGCTCTCGCCCACAGCTGACCTACCGGACCGGTCGCCCGTTGGGATCGTAGACGTTGCACACGGTCGGCGCGAGCGCTTCTCCGCCGCACTGTGGGCATGGGCCGGGAGCCGCCGCCCAGCGGCGACACACGTCACACCACCCAGGGCTGAACCCATACGTCACCAGCGCCTTCATGCCGTCCGGGCACAGGGGAATGGACGGCCGCGTGAAGAGCTCCAGGGTCTGAGGGTCGCCAGGCACCTGCCGCTCACCGAAGGGGTATGAGCTCAGAGCGTTCTCGGTCGCGTCAGGCGCCCCGCAGTGCGCACAAAACCCGTAGCTGTATGGCCCGATTCCCATGTCTAGTGCCTCCGAGGTTCTTGGCTCAGCAGAGTTGGCTGTCAAATTGGCTGTCACCCGGCCCTGCACTCGTCCGGTTCGCTCCCCTAGTGAGATCAGTTTTGGCGCTGGGGCGGAAGGATTCGAACCTTCGAATGGGGGATCCAAAGTCCCCTGCCTTACCACTTGGCGACGCCCCATCGGCCGCGCTCAGATTATCGACCCAGCCGGAGGCCCACTTGCGGAGTGTTGTCCGTGCTTCCCGATTGAGGTGGGGCTGGACCCTGGGCTTCCACCCAGCCGCACCTCCACCGCGCCGGGACGCGGAATCTGAGGTTGAGGGCCCTCCGGCCTCAGCTGGAGCTGCCCGCCAGCTCCTGGCGGAAGCGGTCGATCGCCGCCAGGCAGCCGTCCGGATGAGTCAGGGGGAGGCGGAAGTCGCCAAACATCAGCTGCGAGAGGCGGACGTTCTCGTGCTGATCGGCGAGGGCGGCCAGGAACCCAAGGTCCAGGCTGGGGTCGTTGGCGGGCGCCAGCAGGTCCACCGGACACCGTATGGCGGGAAACCAGGAAGCAGCGTCCGCCGCCAAGAGGCACTGCCGCATGGTCTCCTGGTAGGCGTCCGCGCCCCTGGCATCGCGGCGGTCCTGGGCGACCGAGATCGGCAGGTCCGGGCTCCAGGTTCCCGCCACCAAACCCGCCGCGAGCCCCCGACTGCCCGGCCCCTCGCCGCGACCGCGGCCCTGCCGGCGTCCCGGCCGCAGGCCCGCGGCTCGAAGGCGGCGGCCCGCGATCTCAGGATTCGGGTAGAGCTGGGGCGAGATCCCCACCACCGCCAGCACCCGCTCCGGGCGGGTGGCGGCCAAACGCAGGGCCAGCACCGCTCCCAGGCCGTGCCCCACGACCAGGGCGGGGGCGGTGACCTCCAGCTCGTCGAGCATGCGCGCGAGGGCGCTGGCGTGGAGGTCGGGGGAATAGCCATCCGGAGAGCTGGGAGAGCCGCCAAAGCCGAGCAGGTCAGGGACCAGGAGGGGCCCAGGGTCGGCCAGCTCATCGAAGGCGGAACCGAAGTAGCTCGGCCCCCCCTCGAGGGAATGGAGGAGCAGAACCGGCCGTTCTCCCGACCCCATGGTCTGGCACCGCAGATAGGCGTCCTGCACGAAGCGCTCGGGTTGGGACCAGTTCACCTCCCGGCGCCGCCAGAGCAGGCGCGCGGAGCGCGCCGCCACCCCGCCACCACCGATCGCCAGAGCCGCCAGAGCGGCCCTTCGCGCCCTATCGCCGGCCAAAGCGCCGATCCCCCACGCCGAGCGTGGGCCATCTCCAGAGGCGACTCATGCGCGATCGATGATAGGCGAGTTGACCGGACCCGAACCCTCGGCGCCCTCGGCGGCCGGTGCCTCGGCCCTTCCCCGGGCAAGCTCCAAAAACGGGTCGAGCGACCTTGGGTTCTGCAGGGCCTCCAGGCTCACGGTGCCCACCGGGTCCTCGCCGGCCAGGATCCGCTTGACCGGCACCTCCAGCTTCTTGCCGCTGCGGGTCTTGGGAATCTCGGCCACCTGGAGGATGGCGTCCGGGACGTGGCGCGGGGACACCTGCCGCCGCACTCGGTCCTTGATCCGGGCCTGCAGCTCTTCGTCGAGAGTCAACCCCGGGGCCAGCACCACGAAGAGCGGCATGTAGGAGTCACCCTCGGGCAGGGGGACATCGACCACCAGGCTGTCCCGCACCTCAGGGAGGTCCTCGACCGCGCGGTAGATCTCGGCGGTGCCCATGCGGACGCCGTGGCGGTTGATGGTGGAGTCGGAGCGGCCATACATCACCACACCCCCGTCGGAGCGGACCTTGACCCAGTCGCCATGGCGCCAGATCCCGGGGAACACGGAGAAGTAGCTGTCCCGGTAGCGGCTGCCGTCGACGTCACCCCAGAGCCGGACCGGCATCGAGGGCATCGGTTCGGTGACCACCAGCTCGCCGACCTGGTCCACGACGGGCCGACCATCAGCGTCGAACGCCTGGACCGCGGCCCCCAGCCCTCGGCACTGGATGACGCCAGCCCGCACCGGCAGCCAGGGGCTGCCCAACACGAAGGCGGTGCAGACGTCGGTGCCGCCGCTCAGAGAGGACAGCCAGACCGTCGAGCTGACCTCCCGATACACCCAGGCGAAGGCCTCCGGGGAGAGCGGGGAGCCCGTGGAACCAAGGAAGCGCAGGGTCTCAAGTTGCAACTCCTCCCTCGGGCGCAGCCCGGCCTTCATCGACGCCGCGATGTGCCCGGCGGAGGTCCCGAAGTGGGAGAGTCGCTCCCCCTGGATCAGCTGCCACAGCCGATCCGGCCCCGGGTGGGCGGGGCTGCCGTCATAGAGGACCAGCGTGGCCCCGACGAGCAGCCCCGATACCAGGTAGTTCCACATCATCCAGCCGGTGGTGGTGAACCAGAAGAAGCGGCTCTCCGGACCGACGTCGGCATGCAGGGCCAGGGCCTTGAGGTGCTCGAGGAGGATGCCGCCGTGTCCGTGGACGATCGGTTTGGGCAGTCCCGTGGTGCCGGAGGAGTACACGACCCAGAGCGGGTGATCAAAGGAAACCGGCAGGAACTGCAGCTCCTTTTCGCCCGCGACGGCCGCCGCCCAGGTCGACCCGGCGCCGACCTCCGGGACCTGACCCAGACCGAGGGTGGGCACCAACACCACGTGGATGAGACTTGGGAGGCCGCGGACCAGGTTGGCCACCGCCTCCCGGCGATCGAACTCCCGACCGCCGTATCGGTAGCCGTCGCAGGCCAGAAGGACCTTGGGCTCGATCTGCTGGAAGCGGTCCAGCACCGCCTGCTCCCCGAAGTCCGGGGAGCAACTTGACCATATGGCGCCGAGGCTGGCGGCGGCGAGGAACCCGACCACGGCCTCGGGGACGTTGGGGAGATAGGCCGCCACCCGGTCTCCGGCGCCCACCCCGACTCCCCGCAGGGTTGCGGCTAGGCAGGCGACCTGGCGACGGAGCTCGGACCCCGACAGCGTCCTGCGCGTGCCGTCCTCGGCCACTGCCACCAACTGCTCGGGGTTGCCTTCCAGGCCACCAAGCGCGTGCGCCGCGTAGTTGACCTGCGCCCCCTCAAACCAGACGGCTCCGGGCATCCGGCGCTGGGCCAGAGGATTTCGATATGGCGACCACGAGCGCACCTGGAAGTACCGCCAGATCGTCTCCCAGAACGTGCCAACCTCTTCGACCGACCAGCGCCAGAGGGCGGAGTAGTCCCGGGTGTCGACCAGGCCCTCGGCCCCCAGCCACGCGGCGTATCGGCTCAGCTGCGAGCCCTCGATGAGCGGCTTGGTTGGCTCCCAGAGCAGCTCTCCCTCTTCCACTTCCCCGGGCTCCTGCCTCATCTAGGTCCGTGATGATACGGGCGGCCGGTCCCGCCTCAGTTGCGGCTCCCGGTCAGCGCCAGCCCGATTCCCAGGCCCGCGGTGACCACCCCGCTCACCCCGCCCACCGCCGCCAGCCGCCGTGGGGATCGCTCAAGCCAACGTCGGGCCTCTGAGGCGCTGAGCGCCCAGACGCTGTCGGAGATGAGGGCCAGGCAGACCCAGATCAGCCCCAGGGTGAGGAGCTGGAGCGCCACGCCCCCGGTCGCCGGAACCACGAACTGGGGGAGCACCGCGACGAAGAACACCGCCGACTTGGGATTGGTCGCCCCGACCACCCCTCCCTCGAGCAGAAGCCGACGACGGGTGGTCACCTGCCCTTGGCCGACCATCTGGGGAAGCAGCTGGTGGCGGTGACGATAGGTCCGGACCCCCAGGTAGATCAGATAGGCCGCCCCCAGCAGCTTCAGAGCGGAGAAGGCCAGGAGCGATCTCTCGACCAGCGCTCCCACGCCCACCGCCACTGCGAGCACCTGGAGGAACTCCCCCGCCGAGTTGCCCACCACCGTGAGCAGCGCCGGGACGCGGCCATAGCTGAGGGCCCGAGTGACGATGAAGAGAACACTCGGCCCGGGAACGGCGATCAGCACCGCAGCCACCAGCCCGAACGCCAGCAGGCGCCCCGCTTCCATGGGGGGAACATAGCAGCGCCGCCAGCCAAAGCCGGGTGCAAGTCCGTACCCACCCGCAGGCACCGGCGGCGCGCCCCGTCGGCGGCGCCTCGCAGTGACTAAACTCCGGGCGATGCAGCCCCAGCCACCCCCATCCCCGGGGCGCGTGCCACTTCCCCGGTCGGTGGCCCCCTGGGTGGCTCTGGGCCTGCTCGTGGCGGCCGCCGGACCCGCGATCGGGTTTGGCATCGGAGGCGTGCCCCACACCGCCCGGGCGGGCCTTGCGGCCGGGGGACTCAGCAGCCTGGCGACGGTCGCGACCAAGCTTCTGGCCGGAGTCCAGCCCTACAGCGCCAGCTTCCACGGAGCGGTTCCCTTCATATACCCGCCCGGGACCCTGGCTTTCCTTCCCATCCCCCTGCTCGCGGGGGTCCACCACTACGTCCTGGCGTTCGCCCTCGAGATGCTGGTGGTGGTGCTGGTCGGGGTGCCGCTGGCGACTCGGGGATCTGGCCGGCGGGGCCTGAGTTGGGCGGTGCTCGGTGCCCTCGCCGCCGCCGGGCCGCTCACCCTCTTTCGGAACGACCCCGCCATCGGCCTTCTGCTGCTGGCCGCAGCCCTGGCCTTCTCCTCCGGCCGCCCCGGCGCCGCCTTTCTGCTCGTCTTTGCGGCCGGGCTGATCAAGGAATACGCGCTCGTGGAGCTGGTTCCGCTGGCCGGCCTCCAGATGGGCGTGGTCATGAGGGCGGCCGGCCCATGGCGGGCCCGGGTCGGCTCCTGGGTCCGACCGGTCCTCATCGGCCTCCTCCCCACCCTGGCCGTGCTGGTGGCCGTGGAGATCTGGTCCGGAGGTGGCCTGCTCTCTTCTCAGCTGCACAATCTGGAGCGCGGGGTCGAGATCGAGAGCGTTCCGGCGGCCTTGGCGATGCTGCTCGCCGGGTTCAAAGGGATCGTGGTCACCAGGGGGGTGCTGGGCTCCATGCAGATCTCGGGGGCCGATCTCCACCTCCGTCTCATATCCGCCCTCTGTGCCGCGGTCGGGGTCGCCCTCCTGTTGCTCATCGCCTGGCGCGCCTTCCGCGGCGGAACCCCGGCGGGAGTGCTGTTCTCCGCCTCCCTCGGGGTGGCCCTCCTGGCAACCCCGGTGCTCTCGCCTCAGTACCTGGACGCGCTCACTCCCTGCCTCTGCCTGGCCGCATACGAGGTGGGGGGCGGCATGCGCCCCATTCTGCTGTGGGGCGCCATCGATCTAGCGGCGCTCACTCAGCTCGAGTTCCCCTATCTCTGGACCTCGGTGCTCGCTCTGGCCCGGAGCGGACTGATCCCGCTGGAACTGCGGAACCTCAGCCTGCTGTTGGTGGTGGGAGCCCTCCTGTGGATCACGATGCGGGCCCGGCGGGTCGCCAGGGATGGGCACCCACGGCCACCCGTCCCGACGGCCCCATCCCCGGCAGCACCGTGAGCCTCGGCGGGGTCGTGAGCATCAGCGGCCGGCGCGGTCCAGGACGCGATGCAGATGGTCTTCCCCGCTGGTATGCGGCGGTCCTCCTCCTGGCCGCCGCGCAGCGCCTTCGTGAACTCCGGGTCTCGGCGGTCAGGGAGCGCGGGCTGAAGGGAGAGCGAGCCTGTCCGAGGGGATACCCCGCGATGGTGGCGGCGCATGTCGGGCTGTTCCTTCTGCCCCCCTTCGAGGCCCACCTCCGGGGGACCCGGTCGCGCCACCCAAGAGGCTGGTTGGGGCTTCTTGTGGCCGCCTTCGGGCTGCGTTGGTGGAGCATTCGCGAGCTGGGGCCGCAGTGGAACGTCAGAGCCGTGGTTCCCGAGCAGCTCACCCCGGTGACCACCGGCCCGTACCGAGTCATTCGCCACCCCAACTACCTGGCCGTCATCCTCGAGTTCCTCGCCCTCCCGATGGCCCTCGGGGCACGCCGGAGCTGCCTGGGCCTCTCTCTGGCCAATCTTGGTGTCCTCGCCTGCCGGGTCGGTGCGGAGGAGCGGCTGCTGGACCGGCACCCCGGGTACCGCCGGGCCTTCGCCGGGCGGGCCCGCCTCATCCCGGGAGTCTTCTGAGCTGGAGCATCTCGACCGCGACTCCCGGGCCGAAGGCGAGAGCCAGTCCGTCGCCGGGAACCGACGGGAGGGCACTCAGGACCAGGAGCAACGAGGCGGACGAGAGGTTGCCGTGGCGGCGGTACACGTCGCGCGAGGTCCGCAGCTCCCCTTCGGTCAGGCCGAGGGCGGCCTCGACGGCGTCGAAGATCCGCGGGCCCCCGGCATGGACCGCCTGAAACGAGCCCGGCCCAACTCCGAATTTCGCCAGGGCCAGTGGCAGCTCGCGAGCCAGGAGCCCCGGCAAGTGCCGATCCAGGACCGGGTGGAACCCGTCGTCGCGAAGGTCGAAGCCGAGAATCCCCTCGGTGCCGGGGATCACGACGCTGCCAACCCGCACCATCTGCAATCCCCCGGACCGATCGGCGACCACGGCGGCTGCCGCGCCATCGCCGAACACCAGGCTCGCCGCCAGGTTGTCCAGTGAGTCGTCCCCGGCCCTGAACGTGAGGGAGCAGAGCTCCACGCACACCACCAGAGCTCTGGCAACCTGGTGGTTTGCGCAGAGGCGGTGCGCCAGCCCCAGAGCGGCCCAGCCTCCCGAGCATCCGTGCTCGGTCAGCGACACCCGAAGCACGTCGGGGGCAAGCCCCAACTGGCGTCGGACGATCACGTCCAGCCCCGGCACCAGGTACCCCGTGCAGGAGACCGCTATCAGGCAGTCAACCTCGCTGGCAGCAACTCCCGAGCTTTCCAGCGCAGCCCGAGCCGCCGCGGCGGCGAGTCGCCCCGCCTCCCGCCGGTACACCGCCATGTCCTCCTCCAGCGACCTCGGGGTCAGCACCTGCTCGATCGGAAGTGCCAGCCGGCGGGTGACCGGCTCCCCCTTCACTGCTCCCAGGTGGGGCCAGACCCGGCTGAGGGCCCGGCGGCTCGCCTCCGGGCTCAGCTCGTATTCGGGGAACGCCGAGCCGAACCCCAGGAGACGGGTCACGGGCGCCCCCAGGGAAGAACAGCCATCCAGTCGGCCGGCGAGAGCTGCGACCAGCCCGACGACCCCTCGTTCAGCGCAATCAACCGCTGGAGCGCCTGGGGCCGGCGGCTCAGCGTCGCCACCACCCTTCTGCTCCGCTCCGGGTCGGCGCAGAGCCACCGGGCCAGCCGGCCCACCGCCTGGCGGCGCCGCCATTGGCTCCGCCACCAGCGACGGTATCTGGGAGCCGCGAACTTCAAGCCATCGGCGAGCAGACCGGCGAGCACCGAAGCCTGCTGCAAGCCGGCGGTGATCCCATCCCCGGTGAGCGGATCCACGAAGCCGGCAGCATCCCCGGCCAGGAACACCCGACCCCGGGCGACTGTGGCGGGCCGCCACTGGAACGGCCCCGCTCCCCAGACCCTGCCGGACAGCTCGGCCCCGGCGAGCTCGGGGTGAGCTCGGGCCAGGACCCGCCGGTAGCGGTCCTCCCGACTGGACGCCGGCTCGCGCAGGGCATGGCGCCCTGCCAGAACTGCCACCAGGACCTCCTCGGCCCCGACCGGAGCCCGGTATGTCTCCTGGCCGCCGAGGATCGTCACCTCGATCTCCCCGTCGCCTCCGGGCGCACGCAGGTGGCCCACCAGCCCGTACCGGCCGAACCCGGGGCGCCACCAGCCCAGCTGGCGCGCCACCACCGAGTGGGCGCCGTCCGTGGCCACCACGGCGCTGGCCCCCACCGGGCCCTGGGTGGTCTGCACCTCCACGCCCCCGGGTACCGCCCTCAGCCCGAGCACCCGGCAGCCGGTGACGACCGAGGCCCTGTCCGCCAACAGGGAGTCGAGCCGCATCCGGCGGACGCCGCGGCCGCAGGTCCCCTCGAACTGAGCTCGGACCGCACCCCCGCCCGGCACTCTGTAGGAGACTCCCCGAAGTGCGGGGAAGCCCTCCTTGGCCAGGTCCACACGCACCCGCTCCAGGATCTGCACCCCAGCCGGAAGCAGCCCCTCGCCGCAGGGCTTGTCCCTGGGGAAGCTGCCCATCTCCAGCACCACCGACCCGGGCACCATCAGCCCCAGGGTGGCCCCGACCGGGCCCCCACCGACGACCACCAGGGGGGCGTCCACAGGGGCAAACTAGCAGATGCTCTGATCAGGAGGCGGCCCCCGGCGGGAGAGCTCCCGCATCGCAACTGAGCGGCTCCCAGGGCGCCGCTCAGAGGCCGGTCAGCCCCTCCTCCGAGACTCATCGAGCTGACGCCGCTGCTCGATGCTCAGCCTCTTCCAGCGCAGCTTCTCCCGCTGGCGGGCGGCGAGGTCGCCCCGGCGGGCATCCAACGACGCGGCCTCCAAATCGAGCTGGCGCCATGCCAAGAGGCGCTCGGGGGCGAGGCTCCCGGAATCGGCGGCGGCACGGACTGCGCAGCCCGGCTCCAGATCGTGGGCGCAGTCCCGGAACCGGCAGTGGCCGGCGAGCGCCTCCAGATCGGGGAAGGCGTGCGCTACCGCCTCCCGGTCCATCCAGATTCCCAACTCCCTCATCCCCGGGGTGTCGATGATGACCCCCCCGGACGGCACCACCAGAAGCTCACGGTGGGTGGTGGTGTGGCGGCCCTTCTTGTCAGTCCGCACGCTGCCGGTCGCCAGGAGGTCCACCCCCATGAGGGTATTCACCAGGGTCGACTTCCCCGCTCCGGACGGCCCAACCAGGGCCATTGTCTGGGCGCGCCCCAGTCCCAGCGAGCGGAGCTCGTCCAGCCCCTCCCCGGTGCGGGCGCTCACCGCCACCACCGCGGCGGACCCCGGACTGGCGGCGGCCATCACCGCCTCGAGGGTC
>DAHUYV010000071.1 GCA_027306885.1 Candidatus Dormiibacterota bacterium | reverse complement strand
GGGGATTCGGCCGTGGACAACGACAGGGCAGCTCCAGCCCAGCGGCGGCTCCGGGGTTTCGGGGATGGTCGAGGCTCGAGGGGGCGCGCTGCCCAGCGGGCCGGGCGACGATGCGGCGCCGAGGCGCCGGCGGCAACGCCGTCCAGCTGCCCCGCCACCGTGGTCTCGAGCTCGGGATTGCCCGGCCCCGGCGTCGGGGGCACCGGAGGGCGCCACGGACAGGCGGCTGCGTTCCCACAGGCCCCGGACCGATTCGGAAGCCGGCTTCAAGCGCTGCGCGGGCTGCCCTGGGTCGGCGCCAAAGCGCGGTCGGGCGCGCCTTGGCGCGGGGTACCGCTGCCCACCAGGACCTGGATCAGGTGGTGGGGAACTCGGAGCGTGCTCGGCTCGCCCGATGGGTGGCGCGGCTGCGGCCATTTGGGGTGCTGAAGGGATGAGACGTGCTTTGTTCTCCAACCGAGCCGAGGCGGGACGGCAGCTGGCCGAGGCTTTGCAGGACCTGGGCGGCGGCCCGTTCGTGGTCCTGGGCCTGCCCAGAGGAGGTGTGCCGGTTGCGTATCCGGTGGCCGTGGCCCTTGGGGCACCACTCGACATCATCGTGGTGCGCAAGCTGGGCGTCCCCTTCCAGCCCGAGCTGGGGATGGGCGCCATCGGCGAGGATGGGGCCAGGGTCCTCAACGCCGACGTGATCAGCGATGCCCGATTGACCGAGAAGGAGGTTGCCGAGGTCGAGGGGCAGGAGCGGACCGAGCTGGAGCGCCGGGTTAAGCGATTTCGGGGCGACCGGGAGCACCTTCCGCTCACGGGCAGGACGGCGATCATCGTTGACGACGGGATCGCCACCGGTTCCACCGCCCGCGCCGCCTGCCAGGTGGCTCGCCTCCAGGGCGCACGCCAAGTGGTGCTGGCGGTGCCGGTCGCCTCCCCGCAGGCGCTGCGGGAGCTGCGCCCGGAGGTGGATCAGCTCGTCTGTCTCGCGGCCCCGGCGGAGTTCGTCGCGATCGGCCAGTTCTACGGCGACTTCGCCGAGACCCCAGACGCCGAGGTCACGCGCCTGCTGGAGCTGGCCCGCGCCGGCAGCCCGCCCAAAGCGGCCGACCCGCCGTCGGACGAGGAGGTGGAGATCCGGATCGGCCCTGTGGCACTGAAAGGGCGCCTCACCATCCCGGATGGGGCCGTCGGGGTCGTCGTGTTCGCCCACGGCAGCGGCAGCACCCGTTTCAGCCCTCGCAACCGGTCGGTGGCCGCCGCGCTCAACCGGGACGGGATGGGAACCCTGCTCTTCGACCTTCTCAGCGAGGAGGAGGAGGTTGACCGCTCCCTGGTCTTCGACATCGACCTTCTGGCCGCGCGGCTCTCCGCCGTCACCGCCTGGCTGCGGCACCGGCCGGCTGCGGAGCGACTGCCCGTCGGGTACTTCGGAGCCAGCACCGGAGCGGCGGCGGCGCTGGTGGCCGCGGCCGACCCAGCGGCGGAGGTGGCGGCGGTGGTCTCCCGGGGCGGCCGACCGGACCTGGCGGCGTCCCACCTGCCGGTGGTCAGGGCCCCGACGCTGCTGATCGTGGGCAGCCTGGACAAAGAGGTGCTCTGGCTCAACCGGGCCGCGCAGTCCCACCTGACCTGCCTCAATCGGTTGGTCACGGTCAGCGGCGCTACCCACCTCTTCTCCGAGCCGGGCGCCCTGGAGCAGGTCGCCGGCCTGGCCAGCCGCTGGTTCCACCAGCATCTCACCGAGGCACCGCCGAAACCCTCCCGGTAGGGGAAGGAACCCGCAGGCCGGGCCGGGGGCAGCTGGGCCAGAAGGGGCCGTGGCGGTCGGCGCGGCAAGGTCCGCCAGCGCTCGGCGGGGTGACCCGGGCCGGCACCCCGCTGCCCGTACACTGCGGCTGATGTGTCGGGTGTGTCAACGCCGCCCCGAGGTCCCAGGAGAGCCCCACGGCCGCTGCGACGCCTGTGCCCGCGCCGGGCGACGCGCCTACCTTTTCCGGCTCAGGCCCACCTCCATCGGGCTGCAGATAGTGGCCGGCGAGCTCTCCCCGCGCGCCCTGCACCAGGCACTGGTCGGTGAGCTGGAGCAGTTCCACGGGGAGCCCTCCACCCGCCCCCACCTCCTCGGGACCAGCTGCGACCTCGTGGTGGCGGGCAAACGCCTCGAGACCATCCGCGTGTCGCCCGGCCTGGCCAGCCGCAAGGACCAGGTGGTGGCGGCGCTGCGGGCCGGGGCCCTGCGCACCGACGCGGCCTGGTAGGCGGGCCGGCTCAGCCCAGAACCTCGACCTCGGCGTCGACGACCTCACCCGGCGGCGGAGGCGGGCCAGTGCCCGGCTCCCAGCGCAGCACCAGCCCGGTGGCGTCGGCGCCAACGGTGAGGGAACCGCCCTCCCGGAATGACCCGTCGAGCACCCCCATGGCGATCCGGTCTCCGAGCTCGCGCTGGATCAGCCGCCGCAGCGGCCTTGCCCCATACACCGGGTCGTAGCCCTGCTCCGCGAGCCACCGGACCGCGGTGGGCAGGGGCCGCAGACCCAGTCGGCGCTGCTCCAGCCGCACCCGCATCTGCTCCAGCTGCAGCGCCACTATGTGCTCGATCTGGGCGAGGTCGAGGCGTTGGAAGAGGATTACATCGTCCACCCGGTTAAGGAATTCCGGTCGGAAGTGGCCCCTCAGTTCAGCGATCACCTGGTCGCGCGCCGCTTGCTGCTCGGCCCCGGTCGCATGATCGGGCAGGGCGGCGATGACCGGGCTCCCGAGGTTGCTGGTCATGATCACAACACAGTTCCGGAAGTCCACCGTGTGGCCCTTGCCGTCGGTGAGCCGGCCGTCATCCAGGAGCTGGAGGAGGATGTTGAAGACGTCGGGGTGGGCCTTCTCGATCTCGTCGAGGAGCAGGACCGCATAGGGGCGACGTCGCACCGCCTCGGTAAGGTGGCCGCCCTCCTCGTACCCGACGTATCCCGGAGGGGCGCCGACCAGCCGAGCCACCGAGTGCTTCTCCATGTACTCCGACATGTCCAGGCGCACCATGGCGTCCTCGCTGTCGAATAGGAACTCGGCCAGCGCCCTGGCCACCTCGGTCTTGCCCACCCCGGTTGGCCCGAGGAATATGAACGACCCCAGGGGGCGGCGGGGATCCTGGAGCCCGGCCCGGGCCCGACGAACGGCGTTGGCGACCGCGGTTATCGCCTCCTCCTGACCGATCACCCGCTGGTGCAGGCGGACCTCCATCTCTACCAGCTTTTGCAGCTCCCCTTCCAGCATCCGCGCAACTGGGATCCCCGTCCAGCGTGACACCACCTCGGCGATGTCCTCCTCGCCCACCTCCTCCTTGAGCATCGGCTCCCCATCGAGGCCCTTCCCACCGCGAGACTGCTGAACCTCCAGCTGGGAGCGGAGGTCGGCCAGCTTCCCGTAGCGGAGTTCGGCAGCTCTCCCGAAGTCAGCCAGGCGCTCGGCGCGCTCCGCCTCGAAGCTGGTCCTCTCGATCTCCTCCTTGATCTCCCTGGTCCGGGAGATCTGTGCCTTCTCCTGCTCCCAGCGCTGGCGCAATCCCACCGCCTGCTCCTGCAGCTCGGCGAGCTCCCTCTCCAGGGCGGCCAACCGCTCCGCCGAGGCCGGGTCGGTCTCCTTGCGCAGCGCCTGGCGCTCGATCTCCAGCTGTCGGATCCCCCGCTCGACCTGGTCCAGCTCCACCGGCATTGAGTCGATCTCCATGCGCAGGCGCGCCGCCGCCTCGTCGACCAGGTCGATCGCCTTGTCGGGGAGGAACCGCCCGCTGATGTACCGGGAGGAGAGCACCGCTGCCGCCACCAGCGCGGCGTCCTTGATCCGCACCCCGTGATGAACCTCGTACCGCTCCTTCAGCCCGCGCAGAATGCTGACCGTGTCCTCGACCGAGGGCTCGCCGACATCCACCGGTTGGAAGCGCCGCTCCAGGGCGGGGTCCTTCTCGATGTAACGGCGGTACTCGTCGTAGGTGGTGGCGCCGATCGCCCGCAGCTCTCCCCGCGCCAGTGCCGGCTTGAGCATGTTGCTGGCGTCCATGGCGCCCTCGGCGGCGCCGGCCCCGATCAGGGTGTGCAGTTCGTCGATGAACAGGACCACCCGCCCCTCGGAGGCGCTGACCTCCTTGAGCAGCGCCTTCAGCCGGTCCTCGAACTCACCCCGAAACTTGGTGCCGGCGACCAGGGTGCCCAGGTCGAGGGCCACGACCCGCCGGTTCTTCAGGGTCTCGGGGACATCGCCGCTGGCAATCCGCTGGGCCAGGCCTTCCACAATGGCGGTCTTGCCGACCCCGGGGTCGCCGATCAGGACCGGGTTGTTCTTGGTCCGTCGGGCCAGGACCTGCATGGTCCGACGGATCTCCTCGTCCCGGCCGATGACCGGGTCGAGCCTACCTTCCCTCGCCAGCTGGGTGAGGTCGCGGGCGTACCGCTCCAGGACCTGGAACTTGCCCTCTGGGTTGGGATCGGTGACCCGCTGGCCCTGACGAAGCCCCTCCAGCGCCCGCAGCAGCCGCTCCCGGGAGACCCCGGCTGAGTGGAGGATTCCGGCCGCCGGCCCGCCGGACAGCCCCGCCATCGCCAGGAGCATGTGCTCGGTGGAGCAGTACTCGTCCTTCAGGCGGTTCATCTCTTCCCACGCCGACTGCAGCACCCCTTCCAGCTCGCGAGAGGCGACTGGCGCCGCCCCCTCCTGCTTAGGACGACCATCGAGGTCAGCGACAAGACGCGCCGCCACCTGGCCGGGGTCTACCTCCAACTGCCGCAGCAGCGGGGCCACCACGCCGTCCTGCTGGCGAACCAGGGCCAGGAGCAGGTGTTCCGGATCGATCTGAGGGTGATGCCCGCTGGTCGCCAGGTCGGTGGCCTGCTCCAGGGCCTCCTGGCTGCGCTGGGTGAAGCGGTCGAGGCGCATGTTGGTCCTCCGAAGCGATGACTTCGCTCACGATCCGTATACCCGGCTCGGGACGCTTCCAACCCCGAGGAGGCAGCCCAGCCCGGCGGCGCCGAGGCGGAGCGCGGCGGCGCAGCGCGGTGGTAGGTGAGGTCGTACTTCTCGGCGGTCGCCATTGCATGGGCGGGGCCGTCGGCGGGACGCCGGACCACCTCGAAGGCACGCCGCGCGGGGTCGGCTGGTACCACCATGCTGACCATGCTCACGGTGGCCGGGCCAAGGGCCGCCAGCTCGTCCACGAAGGTCACGTCGACCCCGACCAGCCCGATCTCCACCGGCCGCTCCACCACCGCTCGCCCCTGGTCGCGCTCGTCCTGCAGGCTCGCCGACCCGAAGGTCTCGTTCATCATCGCGACGCTCCGGTCGGTCGCCTGATCCACGATCGCCGCGACCTTCTCCAGGTCGTCTTCGAGCCGCCCCCGCAGGTCGGCCAGCGCCTCCCCGCGAGCGAAGTGGGTGGAGATGCGCTCACAGAACCGAAGCCGGGCTCCGGATCCGGGGATCGGGACGCCGAGGGCGGCGAGGTGATGTTTCTGCCCGAGGGCCCTGCCAAATGTGGCCTTCCCACCCCGGTTGGGCCCGGAGACCACCAGGAGGCGTTCCGGGCCGGACAGGTGGAAGTCGTTGACCACGGGGTCTTCCACTTCGGGAACCAGCCTGGCCGCCAGGACCAGGGCGACGGCCCCGATCACTCGCTCCTCAGCGGTTCCGGATCGAGCGTGGGATAGCCGAAGGGCAGGCCGGCCCGGCGCAGAGGAGGGAGCAGACCGAGGTCGGCGAGGTGGAACTGCCCCTCCAGGTCGAAGGCCACCACGGTCCGGTTTTGGAAACCAAGGTGCCCGGCCC
>DAHUYV010000102.1 GCA_027306885.1 Candidatus Dormiibacterota bacterium | reverse complement strand
GCGATGGGTGAGGCTGCCTACCGGTCAGTGGTGCGGATCGGTCGCGACAAGGGCCCCGTGCGCTGGGCGACCCTCCCCACGGAGCCCGAGCCGGCACCGTTCGCAGTCCATGGCGCCGTGGCCCGGCGCTACCGTGCCGTCGGAGGGGGAGTACGAGCCCATGCCAACCCTCTCGACTGCGTGGTGGCCGCCGGGTAGTGGGTCAGTTGGACCGCGAATGGTGAAGAGCTGGCGTGCCATCACCAGATCGAGAGCCCGGTCATGGCACCTCACGGCGGTGCCCTTCGGGTATGCGAAATTGCCCGCCTCAATATGCTGGCGCTTTCAGGTGGTGAGCCGTCGCTACTACCGGGGCTCGGAGATTCTGACCTCCAACCGCGGCTTCTCGGACTGGGGCCAGGTATCCGCCGACCGGGTGGTCGCCGGCGCCAGTCTCGACCGTCTCCTGCACGACGCCACCGTGCTCAATATCCGGGGCCACAGCCACCCGATGCGCGCTCGCCAGGAACCCACCACGCGCATGGTTCGGGTGGCCGAGGGCCATCGCCTCCAACGCCACCGGTTCATGCCCCGCCTCACGGTACGGTGTAGGCCACCAGCTGCGGCTGGCCGCGGGCAGCACCCGCGATGCTCGGCCCGCCTGCGGGAACCAGCACGGTATTGCCGGCGATGGCAATGGGTGCGTTCGTCGATGCGGGCAGGCGGTGGCGATATACGATCGCTCCGGTCTGGCGGTTGAGGGCAATCAGAGTGCCGCCGTACAAGGTGGTGAAGACCAGGTCGTTCGAGACCGTGGCGGCGCCAAGGGGCATCTCGCCCACCTTCGTGTCCCACTCGACCCGGCCCGTGGTGAGGTTGAGCGCCTCCACCTCTCCGGTCGCCTTGCCCGAGGGGGACCCGAAGACCTGCGTCAGGCTGGTCATCCTGAAGGCCAGGTCGACCGTGACCACGTACACGCTGCTCCCGGCCAAGGCCATGTTGGTAAGGACTCCACCAAGGGCTCCGGGGAGGATCGTGGCCGGTACCTTCAAGGTGCTGTGATGGAGGAGCGCCTGCAGCGAATAGTTGTCGTGCCCGTTGTGCTCACCGACTGGCGTCTTCCAGATCAGCTGGCCGGTTTGAGCGTTCATGGCGTACACGTAGCCCATCTTGCCTCCTCCGATGATGGCGGAGACTCCCCCAATGCTGGCGGCGATGGGCGAGGCCTGCATGTCGTGGTCCTCGAAATCGTTGGGAACCCCCTGGTAGTACCAGCGCAGGGTCCCGGTCGCCGCGTTCAGGTTCACAGCGCTATCGGTGTAGAGCTGCTGGGAAGGATGAGCGATGGCAGAGGCCGCTGTCTGATAGGGATTGCCGATGCCGAAGGTCACCGAACCATCGCTCCCCACCAGCGGAGTCTGCCAGGCGCCGCCCGACCCGGCACCGAGCGCCTCCACCCCCTTGGAGGTGCCCAGGACCGAGTCGAATGTCCAGAGCAGCTTGCCGGTTGCGGCAGTCAGCGCCATAAGCACCCCGCCGCCCGGCCCCAGTCCGTAGGCACTTGCCAGAAAAACCCGTCCGCCTGCGACTTGGGGCTGAATCTCAAACGTCCCTTGCCCCTTCCGCAGGAGATTCCGGTCGACCCAGACTGGCCGTCCGGTCCTGGCATCGAGCGCGAACACCGAGGTCGATGTGTCGCCGTACACGGTGTCACCCACCACCGCGACCCCGTTCGGTCCCGGTCCGCTTTTTACCGGGGTGTTCACTCGATACTCCCACTTCTGCCTCCCCGTGGCCAGCGCCAGGGCATAGACGTTGGAGTCGAGGTCTTGGAGGTACACGACACCGTTCTCCACGATCGGCCCTGCTACCAGCGAGCCAGTCCCAGACACCCCCGCAGCACTGATGCCGCTGAGCTTGAAGGTCCAAGCCTGCGTGAGTTTCGACACATTTGTCGAGGAGATCGTTGAGCCGGGCGCATCCCGGGTGTTGGCGAGATCGCCGTTGGGAAAAGGCCAAGATCCAGACGCGACCGGCGTAGGACCCGCCGACGGCGATGTTAGGGGGATCGGTTTGCTCGCCCCGCACGCAGCAGCCACCAACCCGACCAAGACCACCAGGGCCACCCTCGGGTGTGTGAGATCGGTTAGGCGCCGTCTCATGGAGCTCCTAAGTCCGGTCACAGGTCGTCTCTTGATCCATCTTCCGGCTCGTGCTCCTCTCCTTGGCACATGCGCCAAGCCGGTGGGAACTCCGATCCGTGACCATTGAAAAAACGTACCGCTCAAGGAAGGTACGGTCAAGCCAGGCTCGGTCTTCAAACCGACCCACTACCGGCCGCCGCCGCAGGTTGACCGGCCGGGACCTTCGGGGACACGCTCGAGGCGCGCAGTCACCGTTGGAGGCGGCGGTGTCCAGCCGTTCGCGGCGGGAGAGGCAGGGCTTGAGAGCAGTATCCTGGGGATAAAGTGCATCCGGGTCCGCTATGAATTGGCGATCGAGCCGGGGGCTGACCGGGGGGAGGTCGAGCGGGTCCACGGCTTTCACGCCGAGCCTTGCCCGGTGGCGTGGTCAATCGGCTGCTGCATCGCCATCACCACTGAACTGAAGCTGCGCGAGGTGTGAGCAACGCGACCCGCAACCAGTCCTGACTCGGACCCCTCCGGAACGGGCCGGGCCTCGATCCGACTCGCCGGCAGCGGCCCGGGACAAGGAGGCCGCCGCCGTGGACTCTTGCGCCCGCCAAAGTTGGGGGCTTGCGAATCCTGATGGTTTCCCCACCGGCGCCCGAGCTTCTCCTGCCCGACGCCCTCGCGTGGAGGGGGTGGCTGGCCGAGCACCACGCCACTTCTCCCGCCGTCCGGCTGGTCCTGGCCAGGAAGGGCGGCAACGCGCCCACCGACCTGCTCTACCCCGAGGCGCTGGCCGAGGCGCTCTGCTTCGGGTGGATCGACGGTCAGCTCGGGCGCCGAGACGAGGTCAGCTACCTCCAGCGATTCACCCATCGCCGGCCCGGAAGCCGCTGGTCGCTGATCAACGTGCGCGCGGCGGAGCGGCTGATCGCCGCCGGGAGGATGGAGGAGGCGGGGATGCTGGAGGTGTCGCGGGCGAGAGCTGACGGCCGTTGGGAGAACGCCTACGCGGGCTCGGCCGCGATCGAAGTGCCGGCAGACCTGCGCTCCGCCCTGGCCGCGGATCCGGCCGCCGACGAGGCGTTCTCCCGGCTGTCGCGGCAGAACCGCTACTCGATCCTGTACCGGCTGCGGGCTGGCGGGCGGCCGGAGGCTCGGGCCGGCAAGATCGCGGAGTACGTCGCCATGCTCGCCCGCGGCGAGACCATCCATCCGCAGCGGGGTGACCCTCACTGACCCAACCCGCGGGCCTGGCCGGGGCGGCGCGCTTCCGCCCTATCCCCGGGCCGCCGGCTCTGCGCCATAGGTCGCCGTCGCCGTACGCGGGTTGATGCCGGCGGCGCTGACCAGCACGTCCCCGATGTTGCTCACCGTCACCGGCTGGTCCAGAGCTGAGGCGGTGCGGCCGTCGGGCATCGACGCCCCGCCGGCGGTCATCCCGAAGTAGGCCAGCTCCACCAGCTCCCGCCCCAAGGCGGTCGGGCCCTGTTCCAGGCCCACCAGGAGCAGCGAGTGCACCACGGTGGCGGTGAAGCTCGCCAGGGCGACGCGGGCCGCGGTCCACGCACGTCCGGGCGGGTGACGACGTGGCGCAAGTGGAGGGGCACGGCGCCCACGAGAGAACCCGGTGCCGAGCCGCCGGCCCTGGGTGGCAATCGCGGCGCCCTGGGCTCAGCCGCCGACGGCGATCGCGGCAGCTCCGAGGAGGGTGCCGGGGAGGCCCGCACCCGTCCCTTGCCAATCTTGAGGTGGACGGCGTAGAGGGCGATCTGGCTCATCCCGCAGGTCCAGGCGAGGGTCCTCGCCGGGCGGCGGCGCTGGCTCCGGCCAGGGCCAGCCACAGAACCATCCCCACCATCGATCCCCTGGCCCGGGCGGGGGCGTGCTCGAAGATCGTCGCGCGCCGGACCCAGAGGAACTGGGCGATGTCGAGCGCTCCCGCCCCGGCGACCAGGGCGGTGACGTTCCCGCGATCGGCTCCAGCCGCCCTCACGCGGTGATTCTCGTCCCCCGGTCAGCCGGTCGGAAGCGCGCCCTCCCCAGCTGACGGGCCACCGTCGGCCCCGCCGGCGTCGGCGACCGCCCGAAGGATGCGGAATCCCCGCAGGGCGAGCTCCAGGCGGACCTGGTCCTCGGCGTCGCCCCCCTCCCACCAGCTCCCGAATGCGCTCCCGCCGGCAGGGGCGGGCGTGGCGGTGCACGTAAAGCTCGCTGGCGGCCCCGCTCAGGCCCCCTCGCGCCAACACCACCACCGGCATCGCCCGGAGCGGGGTGCTGCGCCGGCTCTCCCGCTCCAGCCGCGGGCCAAGGCCCGCGGTCACGAACGCCTGGAGTCCGGGCAGGTCGTGGAGCTAGCTCAGGTGGAGCTGGCTCCCTCCGCGCGCCGGCTCGTCGGAGCGGAGGATCGCGCCCGCCACCGGGTCGGCGCCTCGCTTGACATTGGGGCAGCCGGATGCGACAAGTACTGATGCTGGCGGTCCCTGGCCGTCCACCCATCCAATGGTCTGCACCGGGAGGAGGCGACAGGCTTGAAGCGCGCGGTCGGCCGTTCGGTGTCGGCCCTGGCGGGGAGGTCGCGGTCGGGCTCGCCGCCGGAGGGCCCTCCCCCTGCGGGCCCCGACGCCCGGCTTCCCCTTCGAGCTGGTCGGGGCCTGCCAGCTGGCGCTGCTCCGGGCGCGGGGAATCTGGCTCCTTGATGCCCCCTGTCCGGCTGACTCTCCGGCTGCCGCCTTGGACGCTCCTTGCCCGCGGATAGGCTGCGTATCCGCGGCGACTCGGCCCTGACGGTGGCGGACGGGCGGCTGGCGCCCGACGGTGCGAGCAGACCCGGCGGTCCCGGCACCGACGTCGCCCAGGAGGCGGCGCTTCTGCCCTACGTCCCCCGGCTCGCCCTCGACTGGGTGGCGGATCGGCCAGATGAACTGGTGCGCGTTGTCGAGGGGACCCTGGCCTTCGTCGACATCTCCGGCTTCACCCGGCTCACCGAGCTGCTGGCGGCCCGCGGCAAGGCCGGGGCCGAGGAGCTGACCGGCTTCCTCGACGCGACCTTCGACAGCTTGCTGGAGATCGCCTATGGGAACTCCGGCGAGCTGATCAAGTGGGGCGGGGACGCGGTGCTGGTCTGGTTCACCGGGGATCGGCACCCCCATCGCGCGGTCGAGGCCGCGTGGCGGATGCAGCGGGTGATGCGGCGGACGGGCCATCTGCGGACCTCCGCTGGCCCGGCGACGCTCCGCATGTCGGTGGGCGTCCACAGCTCGTCGTTCCACTTCTTCATGGCGGGCGAGCGACACCGGGAGCTGCTCGTCACCGGTCCCGCGGCCACCGCCACCGCGCACATGGAGGCGGTGGCCGAAGCAGGGGAGATAGTGGTGAGCGCGGAAACCGCCCGCCTCCTCGGGGGGCGCTGGCTCGGGGCGGCCAAGGAGGAAGGCTTCCTCATCGCGTCGGCGCCTCGGCTCGGACCCCCTCCCGGCGGCGGCGGGGCCGCCCCGGGTCCGGCCCGGCCGAGCCTTTGCCTTCCCGCGGATCTGAGAGAGCACCTGGCGGCCGCCCCGGTGGAGAGCGAGCACCGTCAGGTCGCCGTTGCCTTCGTCGAGTTCGGCGGGATCGACGATGCGCTGGCCCAGCGAGGTGAGCAGCGGGTGGCGGTCGAACTGGACCACCTCATGGCCGGCATCCAGGAGTCGTGCGCCGCTCACGGGGTCACCTTCTGGGAGACCGACATCGCCGAGGACGGGGGCAAGGTGATGCTGGTGGCGGGGGCTCCCCGCGCTGCGGACGACGATGCGGGCCGGCTCCTGGTCACGGTCCGGGAGATCCTGGATCGCGGCGGGCCGCTGCGGCTGCGGGCCGGGGTCAACCACGGCCGGGTCTTCACCGGTGACTTCGGCCCCTCCTTCCGGCGGACCTACTCGGCCAAGGGAGACGCAGTGAACCTGGCCGCCCGCCTCATGGCCCGGGCCGGCCGCGGCGAGCTGTACGCGTCGGCGGCGGTGGTTGGGCGGAGCCGGGTCCCCTTCGAGGGCGTGGAGCTGGAGCCGTTCTTGGTGAAGGGCAAGACGGAGCCGGTGCGCGCTTTCCGGATCGGCGCCCGGCGCACCGCCGCCATGGGCCAGTTGGGAGGCCCACCCCTGGTCGGGCGAGAGCGGGAGATGGGAGTGCTCGGCGAATGCCTGAAGGCGGCATCCGCCGGTCGGGGCGGCTGCGTCGAGGTGGTCGGTCCGCCGGGCATCGGCAAGTCCCGCCTGATAGCGGAACTCAAGGCCCTGGCAGATGGCCGGCCGGTGCTCGCGGCCCTCTGCGACGAGTACCGGGAGGCGGTGCCCTACGCGGTCGTGAGCCTTCTCGGGCGCCAGGCCCTGGGCGCCGATCCCGGAGCCCGCTCGGCGGCGGTGGGCGAGGCGCTGGTGACAGCGGTCGCGCGAGTTGCGCCCCAGCTCGCCCCCTGGTTGCCACTCCTCGCCAGCGCCCTCGGGGCCGAGGTGGCCCCGACCCCGGAGGCGAGCGCCCTCGACGAGCGCTTCCGCCGAGAGCGGCTGGAGGAGGCCTTTCTCCAGCTGCTGGCGGCGCTGCTGCCCGAACCCGCCCTGCTGGTGCTCGACGACACGCAGTGGATGGATGACGCCAGCGCCTCGCTGGTGCGCCGGCTGGTCGGGTCAATTCGCGCCCAGCCCTGGCTGCTGGTGCTGGGCCGGCGCCCGGAGCGCCAGGGGCTCTCCCTTGCCGAATCCGGACCGGTGGTCGGCCTGGAGCTGGAACCGCTGGCCCCGGATGCCGTCTCCCAGCTGTTGCGCGCGGTCACCGCCGAGCGGCCCCTGGCGCCGCACCAGAGGGATGCGATCGCCGGGCGCAGCGGCGGCAACCCGATGTTCCTGCTGCAGCTGGTCGAGAGCGGCCGGCAGTCGGGCTTCGACACCGCCCTGCCCGACACCGTCGAGGACGTGCTGGCCGCTCAGATTGACCGGCTGTCGCCCCTCGACCGACGCCTCCTGCGGGTCGCCTCGGTGCTGGGCCTTCGGGTTCCGGTCGCGGTGGTGGCGGAGATGGTCGGGGAGGCGCTGGACACCGCCCGGCTTCTGGAGCTGGACGAGTTCCTCGCCGCCGATGGACCTGGCGCCCTGCGCTTCCGGCACAACATGCTCCGGGACGCTGCGTATGAGGGGCTGCCCTACTCCCGCCGGCGGGAGCTGCATGCGCGAGCGGGCGAGGTTCTGGAGCGGCGCGCGGGGCGCCACGCCGCGGAGATCGCCAGCCTTTTGGCGCTGCACTTCGGCCACGCCGCCCAGCATCGCCAGTCGTGGCGTTATGCCCGCCTGGCGGCGGAGCGGGCTCGCTCGGTGTATGCCAGTGTGGAGGCGGCCACCTTCTTCGAGCAGGCTCTGCAGTCGGCCCGCGCCCTCGGCGACATCCCCCAAGCCGACCAGCTCGAGGTGGCCGAGGCCCTTGCCGATGCCCGCACCCGGCTCGGGGAGTTCGCCGGCGCCGCCTCGGCCTACCGGGCCGCCCGCCGGTGGGCGGCGACCGGAGCGGAGCAGGCCCGGCTCCTCTTCAAAGTGGCGCTTGCCACGGACCGGGCTGGCAACTATCCGCTGACGCTGCGGACGCTGACCCGGGCGGAGCGCAGCCTGAGCTCGGACCAGGGCCCAGCGGCGGCACGCCTTAGGGCGGAGATCCGGGCCCAGTACGGGCTGGTGCGTCACCGGCAGGGGCGCAGCCAGGACGCCGTCAACCACCTCCTGGAAGCAGTCCGGCTGGCCGACTCGGCGGGGGCCCCTGAGGTGTTGGCGACCGCCCTGGTCCACCTGGACATCGCCGAGCTCACCCTGGGACGGGAGGGCGGCAGCGAGCATGCCAGCCGGGCCCTGGAGATCCTGCGCAACCTCGGCGACCAACCGTGGCTGGAGGCGAGGGCGCTCAACCAGCTCGGGATCAGGGCCTACTTCGCCGGCCACTGG